>NZ_JASGFD010000018.1:0-85056 GCF_047605705.1 Silvibacterium sp.
GAGGGACGAGGAAAATCCGCGAGCGAGCTATCCCGCAGTCGATAGAGCAGACTCAGCAGCCCTTCCGCCAGCCATACTCCGCAACCGCCCCCTACCAGGGCGAGCAGGATCGGCTCCGTCATCTGCTCCCACATGAGCCTGCGGCGATCTGCGCCGAGCGAAGCTCGCAGCGCGATCTCTTTCTGACGGGCTGCCATGCGCGTCAGCAACAACCCTGCGGCGTTGGCGCATGCCACGAGCAGAACGAGCAGCACGGCTCCGCAAAGCAGAAGCAATGTCGGCCGGATACGGGCCTCGAGCGCATCTTCGAGGGATATCAGGTGCCCTTCGGGACGAATTCCTCCTGGCCCGCGGCTTTGCGCGCTGGCCAAAGTGTTCAGCTCCGCCCGAGCCTGGGCCTGGCTCACGCCCGCCTTCAACTTCAAGACGGCGGTCGTGAATATGGCTCCTCCCTCGGTCATGCTGAGACGGGTGTCCATCAGCGTCGGCGCCCATACGTCACTCTGAGCGGGAAACTCCGTGCCCTCCGGCAGCACCCCGATCACGGTCAGGGTGCGCGCATTCAGCCATACCGTTCGCCCCAGGACATGCGGATCGGCGCCGAAGGCGCTCTTCCATAGGCGGTAACTGATCAGAGCGACTGCATCCCTGCCGGGCCGGTCTTCCTCCGGCAGAAAATCGCGCCCGAGAACAGGCGTGACACCCAGCACATGAAACAGCTGCGCGGTGGACTCCGTGACATTGAGGCGCTGCGCCGGAAGCGAGCCGGTGCGAAAGTTCGCGGACTCCCCGGTATATTCGGCGATCTCCTCCGCGGACTGAATGGAATGTTCGCGCGCATGAAAGGCGCTGGCGGCATTTTCGTCGTGCTGGTTACAGATGCCCGCGTAGCACAGCCCCTCGGGAGCGACGGCGATTCTCTCCGTCTGGGAGAAAGGCAGCTGCCGCAGAAGGATCGCATGCACCAGCGAAAAGATGGCAGTGTTCGTCCCGACACCCAGCGCAAGGGTGACAACCGCAGTCAAAGTGAATCCCGGAGACAGCCTCAGGCGCCTCAGCCCATATCTCAGTTCCGCGAACATAGCCCCAGCCTCCTGGAAACCCGTCGGCTTAGCTCCGGCATTTGGGCTTCCACTTCGAGAGTGCTGTCAGGCTGATGAAATAAAACGGCTTAGCTTTCTGCCTGCGGCCGCGTTGTGTCCGCGAATGTGCGCGCCCTGTCCGGAAACGAACGCTGCATAGACTCTCAGAGTTTAATAATGATTATGAAAGATGGCCTCTAGTGGGTGAGCAGTTCCGCAGTGATCTCGCGCCATTCCTCATCCATCGGGATCTGCGCATGCGGCCGCCCCGCCTGCCGGTACCAGTAGCCGGCATTCCAATCGTCGCCCTCGCGGCGATGCAGGTAGGCATGCACCCAGGCAGCGTCGCGGGTGTCGATGTCCTGGGCAATCTCGTGTGCGCGCTTCCAGTCACCCTTCGCCTCCCACCACATCGCCTCGACCAGCGGTGCGAGTTCCGACGGCGGATGGTCGTTGCCCAATGTTGCCCGCAATGCCTCGATGCTTTTCGTCTCGCTCATGGCCCCTATCTTATGTCTGGCGGTTAAGCCAGACACGGGATGGCCGATGACGCGTAGGAGATGGCACGAAACTACGGCCATATTGGTCCGAGTTGCGCTATGATCGAAAGATGGCGGTAAGGAAATGTACGCTGTGCCGCCGGCTGGATTGGTTTTGAAAGCACTGAGCGAACTGGAAATCGGCACCGCAGCGATCGTGGAGGCACTGGAGCTTCCCGACGAGGTTGGACATCACCTCATGCATATGGGATTCGTTCCGGACGCGCGCGTGATCGTCATTCGCCGCGCCCCCGCCGGGGACCCGACGGTTTACGGCATCGAGGGCTTCGAAGTTGCGCTTCGCCGGGATACCGCCCGCTCCATCAAGGTCCGTCCCGCCGAAGGATGACGCTGCCGACCGGCACGAGGAAAGGCTGAAAAGCTGCCCATGAGCGACTGCTGTACTACTGAAACGATTGAGATTCTGCCCGAACAGAAGGTTCCCGGCAAACTCCGCACCGTCGCGCTCATCGGGCCGCCGAACTCCGGCAAATCGACGCTCTTCAATCGCCTCACAGGCCTGCGCCAGAAGGTCGCCAACTACCCCGGCGTCACCGTCGAGCAGCATGTGGGCCGGCTCAGCGGCATCGGCCGCAGCGATCTCTACCTGATTGATCTTCCTGGTATTTACAGCCTCGATTCCTACTCGGAAGACGCCCGCGTCTCGGTCGACGTACTGCGTGGCCGCATGCCCGGTACCCCGCAGCCTGACGCCATCCTGCTGGTTCTCGATTCCCTGCACCTGAGCCGCCAGCTGATGCTGGCCGCCCCGATCCTCGCTCTCAAGCTGCCCACCATGGTTCTGCTCAACATGAGCGACCTGATGGAGGCACGCGGCGGCGAGGTGGACACCCTGGCGCTGGCCCGCGAAATCGGCTGCCCTGTCGCCAAGATCAGCGCCGCGCGCGGCACGGGACTCGACGCCATCGGCCACTACATCAACCGCAAGAGCGAGCCGGCCATTCCCAGCCCGGGCGCCGGCGGACGCCTCGAATTGCCCGTCGTCGATAACCCACGCTCGTATCGCCAGTGGGCCACCGGCATCAGCACCCGCACCAAGTACAAGGCGCCGCTCTCTTCGGAGTGGACGCGCAAGCTCGATCGCCTGCTGCTGCACCGCGTCCTCGGGCCCATCCTCTTTCTGGTGGTCGTGATCGCCGTCTTCCAGGTGGTCTTCAGCATCGGCCAGCCGCTCAGCGACGGCATGGGCGACATCCTGAACAACGCAGGAGACGCCATCGGAGCACATCTCGGCCATGGCTGGCTCGAATCGCTTGCCATCGATGGCGCCTGGAAGGGCGTGGCCTCGGTGCTCGTCTTCCTGCCCCAGATTCTTCTGCTGTTCCTGTTTATCGGCGTCCTTGAAGATTCGGGGTACCTCGCCCGCGCCGCGCTGATCGCCGACCGCATGATGCGGTCGATCGGCCTCAATGGCAAAGCTTTTATCCCGCTGCTCTCGGCCTATGCCTGCGCCGTGCCGGCGATCATGGCCACACGCACCATCGAGAACAAGCGGGACCGTTTCGCGACCATCCTGGTCACCCCGTTCATGACCTGCTCGGCCCGCCTGCCGATTTATCTCCTGATGATCGCGGCCTTTATCCCGAACAAGCCGCTGCTCGGCGACTTCTTCGGCATGCGCGCCGCGGTGATGCTGTCGCTTTACCTGCTCGGCTTCCTGGCCGCGCTTGGCACCGCTCGCCTCCTCAAGTCGTCGATCCTCAAGACCTCGACCGCGCCGTTCATTCTCGAGCTGCCACAGTATCGCCTGCCCACCCTGCGCTCGCTGGGGCTCCGCGTCTTCGATCGCGGCAAGGTTTTCCTGAAGCAGGCCGGCACCATCATTCTTACGGTCACGCTGATCCTCTGGATTCTGGGCCACGTGCCTTTCCACTCCGACCTGCCGGACAGCATCATCGGCCGTGTCGGTCACCTGATCGAGCCGATCATCAAGCCGCTCGGCTTCAACTGGAAGATCGGCATCGGCCTACTCAGCTCGGTAGTCGCCCGCGAGGTGATCGTCGGTACGCTCGGCACGCTTTACGGCGCGGATGGCGCAGGGCTGCAGGCGGCTCTCCGCCACGATCTGACGCTCGGCGGCGCGATGGCGCTGGTGGTCTTCTTCGCCTTCGCCATGCAGTGCACCTCGACGCTGGCGATCGTGAAGCGCGAGACCAACGGCTGGAAGTGGCCTGCTGTGCAGTTCGCCTACATGAGCGTGCTGGCGTATGTAGCGGCGCTCGTTACCAACGTGCTGGTGACGCATTTGCTTTTGCGGTAAAGTACAGGCACCGGGAGCTCGCGATGCACGACGCCTACACCATCGGCATACCGACGTCGGTCATCGTCCTGGGCATTCTGCTCAATCGTAGCGAAGTGCGGGAGTTGCGGGCCGAGATGCGGGCAGAAATCGCCGGCATCCGGACAGATATCACAAATCTGCGCGATGAGTTCCACCGCGAATTCCGTGAGTTCTATCGCACGCTCGGGTAACACGACGTACGCATTGAGAACCTTGAGCGGCGAGATCAGGCTTAAAGCAGGCACTCTCTTCGAGCTGTAACCTCTTCCCCATTCATCCTCCGCGCAATCCCCGCTACAATAAAGGCTGGGGGAAGTGATTCCGCATCACATCGCCTCCGCACTTCCTCTCCTGAGAACCGAATGATTTCAGTCAGCAATGTCACCATGCGCTACGGCGCCAAGATTCTTTTTGAGGACGTCTCCGTCACCTTTGTCGCCGGCCGCCGCTATGGCCTCACCGGTCCGAATGGCGCGGGCAAGTCCACCTTTATGAAGGTCCTCACCGGCGAGCTCGATGCGCAGAAGGGCAATGTCGTCCGCCCCAAGAAGCTCGGCATCCTGCGCCAGGACCAGTTCGCCTTCGACGCCTATCGCGTCATCGATACTGTCATCATGGGCAACAAGCCCCTGTGGGCTGCCCTGGAAGAGCGCGACGCCATCTATTCGAAGGCCGAGCTGACCGATGACGACGGCATGCGCCTGGGCGAGCTCGAAGGCATTGTCGGCGAAGAAGACGGCTACACGGCCGAGAGCGATGCCGCCATCCTGCTGCAAGGCCTCGATATCCCCGACGAGCTGCACGACCGCAAGATGAGCGAGCTCCAGGGCGGCCAGAAGGTCCGCGTTCTGCTCGCGCAGGCGCTCTTCGGCAAGCCCGAAGCCCTGCTGCTGGACGAACCGACGAACCACCTCGATCTCGACTCGATCCACTGGCTGCAGGACTTCCTGCTCAACTACGACGGCACGCTGATCACCATCTCGCACGACCGTCACTTCCTGAACAGCGTCACCACGCACACCGCCGATATCGACTACCAGACGATCATCACCTACACCGGCGGGTATGACGACATGGTCGTCGCCAAGACGCAGGTGCGCAGCCGCCTGGAATCGCAGAACGAGCAGCGCGAAAAGAAGATCGCCCAGCTCAACGAGTTCATCGCGCGCTTTGCCGCCGGTACCCGTTCGACCCAGGTGACCAGCCGCAAGAAGGAAGTCGAGCGTCTGCAAACAACCGAGCTCGCCCGCTCAAACATTCAACGCCCTTACATCCGTTTTGACCTCAATCGTCCTTCGGGCAAGACCGCGCTCGAGTTCGAGAATGTCAGCAAGTCCTATGACGATCTCAAGGTCATCTCCGGCTTCAGCGGCATGGTGCAGCGTGGCGACAAAATTGCCCTGATGGGCCGTAACGGTCAGGGCAAGACAACGCTGATCAAGTCCCTGCTGACCGCGGACCCGGATCTGAAGGACAAGGACTTCACGCTGACCGCAGGCGAAATCAAGTGGGGACACGAAGCCCAGATCGGCTACTTCCCGCAGGATCACACCGGCATCATCGAGCACGGGCTGACCGTCGCCGACTGGCTGCACCAGTGGGATATGAAGAAGTCCGCCGAAGAGATTCGTGGCATTCTCGGCCAGATGCTCTTCCGTGGCGAGGAAGGCTTGAAGCCCACCAAGGCTCTGTCCGGTGGTGAGGCTGCGCGTCTTCTCTTCTGCAAGCTCATGATGCAGAAGCCCAACATCCTCATCCTCGATGAGCCGACGAATCACCTGGACCTCGAGAGCATCAACGCGCTGAACATCTCGCTGCAGCGCTATGAGGGCACCGTCCTGCTCGTCACGCACGATCAGGACCTCATCGAAGAAGTCGCCACCCGCATTTGGAACTTCGAGGGCGGCAACATCGATGACTTCAAGGGCCCGTACGAAGAGTTCCAGCAGGCAATGAAGGCCTCAAAGTAACAGGACTGCAACACAAGAGAGCCACTGGCATGCCGGTGGCTCTTCTTTGCCCGTAACTTTCCCGTAGACGCCTGCCCCGCCAGTCTTCACAATGGATGCACCTCTAAAGCCAGGCCCTCCTACGTGGATCTCCATACCCTCCATGTCGAGCATGCGGTGCTGCTTGCGCTTTACACGCTGTTGACCTTCCTCAATCTGCGTGTGCACCGTGGCGCGCCCGGTCTCAACTGGTTTCCGGCCTTTGCTGTCTCCATCTGCTGCGGAGCTGTGCTCGTCGCATTGCGCGGCGTTGTTCCGGACCTGCTCTCGATCGTCTTCGGAAATGTCCTGTTTTCGCTGGGGTATGTTTTTCTTTACCGCTCCCTGATTGCGTTCTTCGGATTCAGCCTTTCCGGCGGCAGGTCTTATGGCTGGCGCATGCATATCGCTCTCGCAGTTGTGTTGACTGCGGCGATGATGCAGTACGGCATGCTGCACCCCAACACCGGCCTGAGGCTTGCAGCGCTGAGCGTCGTCCTCGCTCTGCAGTTGCTTCTCACCGGATGGCTTGTCTTCCGCAGCACGCCGCCATACATGCGCACCTCCGGATGGGTAATGGGTACGGTCCTGCTCCTGCTTGCGATCGGGAATCTGGTCCGGCTTGGAGGGGTCCTGATCGCGGGCGCGCCCGGCAACTACCTCAGCGGCGGTCCGCTCCTTGCGTGGACGGTGGTCAATACTTCCGTGCTGCAAGGCGGCATCATCGTCTCCTTTGTGTGGATGACGGCCTCACGCCTCCATCATGATTTGGTGCGGCAGGCTACGACCGATCCGCTCACTGGCCTGCTGAACCGGCGCGCGCTCGAGACCCTGGCCGAGAAGGCCATCGTCGAAAAAGGCCGCCGCCTGATCCCGATTTCGGCCATCCTCTTCGATCTCGATAATTTCAAGGAGATCAATGATTCCTTCGGCCATCTCGGAGGAGATGCCGCGCTGATTGCTGTGGCACGGTGCCTGCAGCACGAAACCCGTCCCGGGGATACACTGGCCCGCTGGGCGGGCGACGAGTTCGCGGTGCTGCTGAGTGCGACCGATCTCGATGCGGCGCAGGCTCTGGCCGAGCGCCTGCGCATAGCCCTCGAACAACTGTGCGTGCGCTACGGAGAGCACGAATTCTCCGTGACAGCCAGCTTCGGCGTCGCCGAGCTGCAAAGCCTCTCCGGCGACTGGGATGACCTGATCCAGCATTGCGACCGAGCGCTTTATGCGGTGAAGAGTGACGGCGGCAATCTTGTGAGCTGCATGCCCTGACACGGTAGACACCATACAATCAGGCAGGAGCCGTCCCTATCTCTCAAAGCAAACAGCCCGCACTGCCCCAGCCGATCCGTGGCTTTCATCAGGACGAGCACGGAGACTGGGTCGCCGAGCTTGCCTGCGGGCACGGGCAACATGTGCGCCATCGCCCACCATGGGAGCTGCGCCCGTGGGTTGCGACAGAAACTGGACGCAGCGCGCACCTGGGGCACATCCTCTACTGCGTGCGCTGCCTCGAGGCGGAAGAGACGGCTGCCAGCAAGTAAAATCAGAAGTGCTTGCTGATTCTTAACGCACAATCCATCTCCAAGTCCTTCGGAGCGACCACGCTCTTCCGCGATGTCTCGTTCACCGTCAACGACGGCGACCGCATCGGCCTCATTGGCCCCAACGGCAGCGGCAAATCCACGCTGCTCAAGATGCTCGCCGGTGAAGTCGATAGCGACCAGGGCGAGATCACCACGCGCAAAGGGATGCGCATGGCCTACGTTGCGCAGGACTCGCACTTCCCCGAAGGCTCGACGGTACGCAAGGTGCTCGAAGCCGCGCTGGAGCGCGCCCGCGTGCCCGCCGACGAACACGACACGCGGCTGCACTCCATCTTCGGCCTGACCGGCTTCAGCGATCTCGAAGACGACGCTGCGACTTTTTCCGGCGGATGGCGCAAGCGCATGGCGATTGCCGAAGCGCTGGTGCAACAGCCGGACATCCTGCTTCTCGACGAACCGACGAACCACCTCGACTTTGCCGGAATCGAATGGCTTGAGTCGCTGCTTACGCAGGGGTCGTTCGCGACGGTTGTCATCAGCCACGACCGCTACTTCCTGGAGAATGTGGCCACGCAGATGGCGGAGCTCAACCGCGCCTATCCCAACGGGATACTGCGCGCGAAGGGCACCTACAGCGACTTCCTCGAAGCGAAGGAAGAGTTTCTGCACGCGCAGCAACGTCACCAGGAGGGCCTCGAAAACCGCGTCCGCGTGGAGAAGGAATGGCTGCGCCGTGGCCCCAAGGCCCGCGCGACGAAGGCCAAGGCGCGCATCGATAACGCGAACCGCCTCATTGCCGAGCTGGCCGATCTCAGTAATCGCAGCAAGGTCGCGACGGCCAGCTTCGACTTCGCTTCTACAGGGCGGCAGACCAAGCGGCTCATCGAGCTTGAAGACCTGACCTATGCGTATGAGGGCCGCGACCTCTTCCGCAATCTCAATTTTCACCTGATGTCGGGCATGCGCGTGGGCCTCGTCGGCCCGAACGGCAGCGGCAAAACCACGCTGCTTCGTCTGCTGACCGAAGAAATCGAGCCGACATCGGGCACAATCAAACGCGCCAACCAGCTGCGCTTCACGCATTTCGAGCAGAATCGCACCATCAACGGCGACCAGACGCTGCGCCGCGCCCTTGCGCCGGACAGCGACGCCATCGTCTA
This sequence comes from Silvibacterium sp., assembly GCF_047605705.1. NCBI lineage: Bacteria > Pseudomonadati > Acidobacteriota > Terriglobia > Terriglobales > Acidobacteriaceae > Silvibacterium > Silvibacterium sp. The sequence goes on from NZ_JASGFD010000018.1 coordinate 8,619, forward strand.
CCAGGATCGTGTCGTTCACGTCGCGTCGTGGGCTGCGCGCTTTTTGTTCACAGGTGAACAATTAAACCAGCCGGTCTCGCGCCTCTCCGGCGGCGAGCGCGCGCGTGTGCTGATCGCGCAGCTCATGCTGCAGCCCGCCGATGTCCTGGTGCTCGACGAGCCGACAAACGACCTCGACATCCCGACGCTCGAAATCCTTGAAGAGACGCTGCTCGACTATCCCGGCTCGCTGGTGCTGGTCACACACGACCGCTACATGCTCGACCGCATCGCGAATGTCGTCATCGGTCTCGATGGCGAGGGCAATGCCGGAGCCTTTGCCGACTACGCACAGTGGGAGGCCTGGCTCGAAGAGCGCGAGCAGGCGAAGAAGCAGACAAAAGCTTCCCCCGTGCAGGATCGCCCAGCCGAAGCCGCGGCTGCTTCGGCAAAGAAGAAAAAGCTCTCCTACATGGAAGAGCGCGAATGGTCGACGATCGAAGAGCGCATCGCCGAGGCGGAAGCAAAGCTCCAGACACACCAGGCTGCGCTCGAAGATCCGGCTGTCGTAACCGATGCCACGCGTTTGCAGACAGAGCTCACTGCCGTTGCCGAAGCACAGGCAGAGGTGGACCAGCTCTATGCGCGGTGGAGTGAGCTCGAAGAGAAGCGCGGATAGGAATCTTTACTTTTCAGAGAGAGTGATATCCCACGTCTCAGAATCGAGACGTGGGGCACCCGGCATCCGAATAGACCGTCACACCCGCCAGTCGTCGGTGCGCCAGTTCTGGATCGCCTGCTTGATCTGCTTGCGGTTCAGCTTTTCGTCGAGCGCGCGCTGCGCCAGTGCGGGCAGCTCTGCATCCGAGGCAAAACGCAGGCCGACGAGCTGGTCGACACTCAGTTCGGGAATGCGCGCCCGCAGCGTTTCGGGCGCCAGCGCTGCAAGCCGGAGGCGCTCTTCGAGGCGGATCAAGCGGTCCTGTACCTTGAGCGAGTTGTTTCGCAGCAGTGACATCATCACGACCAGCGCGGCGGCCATCACCACCAGCCATGCGGTTCCGGCACCGGGTCGGCGAATGAGCCATACCAGGCAGACAATGAAATTCGCGAACAGTACAGGCACCAGGAAATAGTGAAACGGCGGCTGAACTTTGCTGTGATGGTTGTAGCTCTGCGGCTTGCTGGACATCGCCCCTGCTCCTGACCGGATTCTATCGCCCGCCGATGCAACGGCCACGCCGTACTCCACCGAAAGATGGAAAGAAAAAACCGTCCTCGGGATCAGGACGGCGCGGATACGAACTTCTATTCTGTACTCGTCTCAAACGTAAACACCTCCTGGCCCTGGTTCTCGCGAACCAGGGTTTTCTTTTGCTTTTTGCCAGGAGTATTTCTTATCCGCGAATGCAAATGCGGGCGGGTGGAATTTACTGCTGCGGCTTCTGCGTGGACTGCTGGCCCGCCTTTGCGGCGTCCTTCGCATCCTGCTCGGCCTGCTTCCTTGCCTGCTTTTCGGCTTCCACGCGGCGGTGATGCCGAACGTAGTCCGGCCAGAACTCAATCACTTCGGCGCCGACCGCGCCCTCGGCGGTCACGGTGAAGCCACGCTCGAAGGTATCACCCACGGAGCGCTCGGACGCCGGGTAGTAGATGTTCGAGATGGAAGAGCCGACCAGATTGCCAAAGATGTTGGCGTAGTTCGGGCCCCAGGTGCCGTTGTCGCGGCGGCACCAGAAGCCGCTGGCCGCAGCCCAGAGCACGCGGCTCATCTTGCTGCCTGTGCCCTTCTGGAAGAAGCGCGGATCCTCATGCCACCAGCTGGTGAAAACCGCGTTGCCGAAGAAATTGCCGGTGAAATAGTCGGTGTAGCTCGCGCCATAGCGTTTGGCATACCCGCCGATACCGCCGCCGTACTCCTCGGGGCTGCCTTCCGCCTGGTCGATCAGTGCCGAGAACGCGGTCAGCGTAAAGGGCCACGGATCCGTAGAACTCTTGAAGAAGAGCTGAAACTTCTGCTTCGGGGTGAGAGGCAGCGCGTCGTGATTCGTCGTGGTGTTGAAGGTCGCCATCACACCCATCACGCGCTGCTGCTCCTGAATCTTGAGCTGCTCCTGCGCCTGCTGGCGTTTCTGCTCTTCCGTCATCTGGCCCTGCGGCTGGGTTGGAGCCTGAGTCTGGGTTTGCGTCTGGATAGAGGAAGACCAGGAAGAATCGGCAGCTACACCCGCCGGGAGCGGGCTATCGGGCAGCGAGTTCTCTGAAAACAGGGATGCGGCGGCCGCAGTATCGTGTCCTTCGCTGTCGGCAGGAGCGCCGGCAGCCTGGGACCATGCCCGGGGTAGAAATACAGTCGTGGACAGCGCCAGCGTAATAGCCGCCAACCGGAAGCTATGGTTCAAGCAGAGTACCTCAATCGTGGGCGTGGGCAAGCGGGGCGGAAACCGCCCTGTGGGATCACCTCCCACCATAGACGAGGATCCAGGCCACCGGGACCGGAGCGCCGGGTGAAATTCTGACGATTTCTTGCGCCACGCGAAAGGGTCTGCGAAAATTCGCATGCCTCCCACGGCGTCAGCCATACCTAGTGTATCGAAAACGCTGCCCTGCTCGCCCGGGAACGCTTGCAACCCATGCTACGATCAGGCAACACTCGCACGGAACCCGGAAATCCAGTTAGCACCGACGACAAGGGAACCCATGGCCAGCGGCACGGATTGGACACACTCGGCGGAGAGCCTTAACGCTCACTCTCCTCGCGCCCTTACCTATGACCTTCGCCCGCTCTCCACTGGCGAAATCCTTGACCGCACCTTCCAGATCTACCGTTCCCGCTTCAGCCTTTTCGCCGGACTTTCCGCCATGCCTGCCGCCGTGGGCGTGATTACGCAGGCCATTCGACTCTGGTATGACGCCCACCAGAGCGTCCATGCCCACCAGGGCGCCGACCTTTACCGTGTACAGATCGTCAGCGGAGGGCTCACCCTGCTCGCCGGCATCCTGTCCCTGGTGCTTTACGGCATCGTGCTGGCTGCCAGCACCTGGTCGGTTTCCGCGCTTTATCTCGGCGCATCGGCATCCCTCGGCGAGGCCCTGCAACGCTCCCGTGTCCACTGGTTCCGGTACGTAGCTATCGTCCTCCGGCAGATTTTTTCGGCCTTCTGGCTCTTTCTGGCGCTCGTCTGCACCGGGCTGGTTCTGCAGATCATGGGCCGCCGGTCGCCGGATACCCTCTCGACGATGAACGCCATCGCCGGATTGCTCTATATTCTGGCGTTCTTTTCCATGATTTACTGCTGCTGGGCTTACATCCGCGTCTCTCTGGCTGTGCCCGCTTCGGTGGTCGAGTCGCTCCGCGTCGGGGCTGCCCTGCGCCGCAGCCGCAAGCTGCTGGCCGATCGCAAGGTCCGCGTTTTCCTCGTTCTGCTCTTCCTCGCTGTCCTTTATGGAGTCGTCGGGGCTATCCAGACGCCTCTGGCCATCTTCGCCCTGCGCTCGCGCGGCGGCCAGGCCTTCCTCATCAATGCCATTACCCTGACGCTGAGTTTCATCACCAGCACCCTTATCGGCCCAGTCGGCGCTATCGCGCTTTGCCTTCTCTATATAGATGAACGCGTCCGCCGCGAGGGCTTCGACATCGAGTGGATGATGAGCCGCATTGCCCCGCAGGCTGCCGACACTCTCCCGCCGTCTTCCCAGGAAAATATTCAGCCACTCTGATCCACCCTGTCGTGATGCCGCGTTTCCGCTCCGCAGTCCGTCTTGTTCTCTTTGCGCTTGCGCTCGGCTGGCCGCTCGCCGGCCGGGCTCTGCCGGCGTCCACCCTGCCCGCCTATACCGCGCACCTGTCTTCGCTCAAAACGCTCGTCGATGCCTGCCGGCAGTCGCCCACGCAGTGCGATCCGGATAAGGTTGGGGGCGATGAGCAGGTCTCCGGGGGCGGTTTCAGCTTCGACGCACACTACGACTGGCTCCGGGAAAGCCTGCGCACAACTCATGACCCATCGCTCAAGGATCGCAACGCGCTTCTGGACCGCGCTGCCCGGCATCTGGACGAGGAGTTGCGCGATGCCGGGGCGTCCACCTCTGCGCCACTTCCCGCGCAGGCCATCCAGAGGCGGGATGCGATCCTCGCCCGCCCCGAATACGTCACCGTCACCCAGGTCTCCGTGTGGGATCGGATTGCGGCACGGCTCTATTCCTGGCTCGACCGCCTCTTCGGAGGCGTTGCCGGCTTCGGCCGCCGCGATCCGTGGGTCGGTCCGGTCATCGAGTGGTCGCTTGTCGCCCTTGCGCTGACGGGACTTGCGCTCTGGGCGATGCGTGTCCTCCGGCGCCAGCGGCTCCGTCTCGCCGTGGAAGCCGGCCGTGAAATCAATCCGGCCGAAGAAGCCTCCCGCAACTGGCGCGAGCTTGCCGCTCTCCATGCCGGGGCGCATGAGTGGCGCGACGCCATCCACTGCCTCTACTGGGCCAGCATCGTTCTGCTGGAAGGCCGCCGCCTGTGGGCTCCCAGCCGCTCCCGCACGCCGCGCGAATATCTTCGCCTGGTCGAGCCCGGCTCCGCACGCCGCACGCTGCTCGAGCAGCAGACCAGCGCCTTCGAGCGCATCTGGTACGGCCTCGAGGCCGCCGTGCCCGGCGACTATGAGCAGGCTCTCCATCTGCACGAGGAGCTGCGCGCCGCATGAGTCTTCGCACCCCGGGCCGCGATGCCCGCATTCTTCTCGGCATTACCGGCGCGGCGCTGCTCATCGTCGTTGTCGGCGCATTCTTCGCCCCGGCGCGTGTCGATAGCGATGCAACGCCGTCGATCGACAACAGCGGCTCCGCCGGAGCGAAAGCCGCGTATACGCTGCTCGGGCAGCTTGGTTACCATGTGCAACGATTCGATGAGCCCGCCGCCGCGCTCGATCGCTTTCCTGCCGAGCATACGACGCTCATTCTGGCTGCGGCCGGGGCCTACGACTACCGTACCGACAAGGACCACTTTTCTGACTTCCTGAATCGCGGCGGACATATCCTTGCCGCCGGTTCGACCAGCGGCCCGCTGCTCCCGGGCGCGAGCCAGCGTGCGGCCTCCCGCATCTACACCAGCCTTTGCGATGCCGTGCCGCAGGGGCTGAGCCCGCAGGCGCGCGCAGGCCACATCCAGCTCCCGATCGAGATGAGCTGGGACGCCTCCGATCCGGGCACCATCGTCGACCAGGCCTGCGGCTCCGATCCCGTCGTCGTCCACTATCCCGTGCAACAAGGCGAGGCGATCTGGTGGAGCTCGCCGTATCCACTGAGCAATCGCGGCCTGCAGAACGACGCCAACCTCCGCCTGCTGCTCGCGGCTGTTGGACAGCCGGGCAGCACCGTTCTCTTCGACGAGTACATCCACGGCGCGCGCGAGGATCTGTGGGACACCGCGGCCGGAACGCCCGTTGTCCCCATGGGCTGGCAACTCGCCATCGTCGGTCTCCTGCTCGTCCTCAGCTTTGGCCGCCGCAACGGGCCACGGCGCACGCCTGTCCGCGTGCAGCGCACCTCTCCGCTCGAGTTCGCGCACTCCATGGGAGATCTCTACCGCAAGGCCGGAGCCGTTACCGTCGCTACCTCCGCTGCCGAGCGCAGGCTCATGCACTTCCTTGAAACACAGGGCGGCATCCCACGCGTAACGCTGCAGGGTTCACCGGAAGCCATCGCCGCGGCTGTGGCAGAGCGCTTCCGCGCCGCGCCTGCCGGACTCGCGCAGGATCTCGCCTCGGTGCGCGGCGCAGAACAGACCAGCATGAGCCCTCAAGCACTCAGTCCGAAGAGCGCGCTTGCGCTCGTCCGCCGCATCGATCACCACATCGCAGCGCTGTCCGCCAGCATTACTGCCGGGCAACCAGCAGCTGCACATGTTAAAGATAGCCGTTAAGGATAAGACCGTGAACGAAGCCTTCTCTGAACCCACTGGCAACGAAGCTCTGAACGATCGACCCACGCAAGCCCTTTTCGCCCGCGGACGCCGCGAGCTGGGCCGCATCATCGCCGGACAGGCCGAGATGATCGACCAGGCCATTCTTACGCTGCTCTGCGGCGGCCATGCGCTGCTGGAAGGCGTACCCGGCGTGGCCAAGACGCTGACGGTGAAGACGCTCGCGCGCTTCCTCGCCCTCGATTTCCGCCGCGTGCAGGGCACGCCCGACATGATGCCCGCCGACATTCTCGGCACCAGCGTCTTCTCACTCAAGACGAGCGAGTTCACCTTCCATCGCGGCCCAGTCTTTACGCAGTTTCTGCTCACCGACGAGATCAACCGCATGCCGCCGCGCACGCAGGCAGCACTGCTGGAAAGCATGGAAGAGCGGCAGGTGACGATGGACGGCGAGACGCACGCACTCGATCCTTACTTCACCGTCTTCGCCACACAAAATCCGCTCGAATTCGAAGGTACGTATCCACTGCCCGAGGCACAGCTCGACCGCTTCCTGCTCAAAATTCGCGTCGGCTATCCATCCGCCGAAGAAGAACGCACTATCCTCGAGCGCCATCTTGCTGCAACCGCTCTCGATCAGCTCCCGATTGAGCCCATCGCTCCCGAGGATCTGGCCGCTGCACGCTCCGAGGTGCGAAGCATCCGCATCGAGCCCGCAGTCCTCGACTACGTGCTTGCCGTCGTCCGCCGCACGCGCGAATGGCCATCGATCGCCCGCGGCGCGAGTCCCCGCGCCGCCACTGCGCTGCTGCTCGTGGCCCGCGCCTGCGCCGCACGCGAAGGCCGCACCTACCTGCTGCCGGACGACGTGAAGGAAGCGGCATTCCCCTGCCTGCGCCATCGTCTCATCCTCAAGCCCGAGGTAGAGCTTGAGGGCTTCGACCCCGATCGCGTGATCGCTGACCTGCTTGCTGCGATTCCCCTGCCTCGATAGTTGACCTGTTAATCAGATTTCCATGATCCAGACGCTCATCCCACCGCCAATTGAAGCCCCCGCCCAGCCGCATGGCCCCCTCAAAGGCCGCCTGGGCTGGGCGCTCACTCCGCGTGCGCTCGTACTGCTGGCAGCAGGATGCCTGTTGGCCATCCCCGCGTTCTTTCATCCGCGATGGATTGTGGCGATGCTTGCCTGGGATGCGTTTATACTTGCGCTCGCCATCCTCGATGCAGCGCTGCTTCCTTCACCTGCTGCGCTCACTGCCGGGCGACGCTTCGAGGAATCGCCTGTCCTTGGCCAGCCCACGCGCATTACGCTCTCCGTCACTCACGCGGCTCACCGCATTCTTGAGCTACGCCTGACCGACGCATTACACCCGCATCTCGACCCACTGCCCGCCACGCATACGCTGCAGGCTTTTCCTCGCGATCCCGCGCAGCTCGGTTTCACCATCACCCCGAATACACGCGGCGATGTCGCGCTCGGCAGGATTTTTCTCCGCTATCGCGGCTCGCTGCATCTTGCCGAGCGCTGGGCTGTGGCCGATCTCGCACAGAATGTCCGCATTTATCCTCCGCTCGAGCGCTCCCCCGAAGATTCGGCACTCTATCTGTTACGAATCCGGCAGATCGCGCTCCAGAAACGCCGCCTGCGCCTGCGCGGCGTGGGACGCGAGTTCGAGAGCCTGCGGGAATACCAGCGCGGAGATGAACTGCGCAACGTCTCCTGGACTGCGACCGCGCGCCGAGCCAAGGTCATCACCCGCGAATTCACTACCGAGCGCAGCCAGCAGGTGTGGATCGTCCTCGATGCGGGCAGGCTTTCGCGTACAGCCTTCGAGCTTCGTCCCACACGCTCGGGAAGCACCGAGACAACACAAACCTCGGAAGAATCTCTGACTCTTTCGCTCACACAACTCGACCAGGCATCAGGAGCGGCCATCGCGCTTGCGCAGACCGTCATGCAAGCCGGCGATAAGGCTGCCCTGCTCGTCTACGGACGTCGCATCCAGCAACAGCTTCCACCTGCGTCCGGTCCCGCGCATCTGCGCCAATTCATCGATTCGCTCGCACAGATCCGGCCTGAATCCGCCGAAGCCGCGCATCTCGCCGCGGCCGCACGTCTCAAGCACCTGCAACGCAGGCGGAGCCTCGTTCTGTGGATCACCGAACTCGCCGACACGGCGCGTCGCCCGGAAGTTGTCGACGCGGCAGCCGACCTCGCCCGACGCCATCTCGTGCTGCTGGTGCTGCTGGTTCATCCGGAACTCGATACCCTTGCGCGGCATGAGCCCAGCTCTGTCGAAGCAATGTTTCACTCCGCCGCGGCAGTTGAAATCCTTGAGCGCCGGCGCGAAATGGTCGCCCGGCTGCGAGCTCTGGGAGTGCTCGTCGTCGAAACCTCCGCAGGCTCGATGCAAACTGCTGCCATCAACGAATACCTTGAGATCAAGGCGAAGGGATTGATCTAACCTCCGGATCAATAGCGCAATCCCAAACGCTGCGGAAACTCCTCGGCATCCTCGTCACATTCCGGCTCGCGCATCCACTCATCGAACCTGCGCTTGTCCAGCCAACGCAGCGCAGCGTGAGTAAAAACAAATGCAACCGCGACGGTGACAATCTTCAGCCATCCCGCGATCATCCAGTCTTCGACGGTCAGAGAGGCAGCAACGACCGCGGGCAGCAGCCCTACGTACAGTGCGATGACCCACGCGATGCGCGTCGGTGGAGGAGCCTCGGCGTTCTGAAAAGGCAGCGTCCTTATTCCGAACCAGAAGCCATCCACCAGCAGCAGGCTCAGACCGACGGCCATCACGGCCTGCGAGAGGATTCCGGACACAGACCGCAGCAACGCATCGCCAAGGACAATCGATGCCATCGCTACAACGATGCTCGCAAGCGCCGTTACAGCGAGAGCCCACTGCCGAGCAGACTCCAGCATCGTCCACTGAGGACGACCGAGGACGCGGAAGGCCCACCCTGGGCGGCGGTCGCCGGGGGCGAGAAAGAGTGCGCGCAGTCCCGCCGCGACCCAAAAGGCCGCGACAATCACAGCGGCCCTCAGGCCGTCTGTCGAGAGGAGAAGCTGGACACCTTCCGCCTTCACCGCAAAACGCAACGCACAGCCTGCCAGCAGCGCAAGCCCAAGCCCGCCGTACATGGCAAGATAGGTGCGATAGCGCGGTACACGCGCCACAGTCTGCGAGACAAAGCCCCACACGCCTCGCGCCTCCGGACGCGGCAAGAGCCGCACCCCCTGCAACGAGCCACCGCTGCGCCGCGCGCTTCGCACTCCAACCCCCTCGGCCAGTTCGCGCACCCGTCGGCGATAGGCCAGCGGATACACCGCCGCTGCAATGACGGCCGTTATTGCAGTGGCGATGCAGCCTCGCACCGCGAGCATGCCAAAAACAGATGCCCTGCCGCTGCCTTCCAATAACCGCTGATAGAGTCCGAGGAACCACATCGGCGGCAGCCAATCGACCCAGGCCACGTGCCCGATCAGGGCACCGCGCATTGCATCGCCCACAGCCGGAGCCGTCAGCAGCAGAGTGAAGAGGCTTGTCCCGAGTACCGCCTGCATTGCAAAGGCGAGTCGCGCATAGAGGCGGCCACCGAGCAAAGCGAGCAGCAATCCCTGCATAGCAAGCACCAGCGCAGCAGCGAAGGCTCCGCTCAGCGCTACCGATACGAGGTGCGCGAACAGAAATCGTGCAAGATGCGGCGGATCCACCGCAGCAGGCAGCACCAGCGGGGCGAGGAAGTTCGCATCGAAGAGCGCCGCACCGAGGAAGACCGCAATCGCCGCGGTGCGCGCACGAAAAAGCAGTCGCCCGTGCAAAGGCAGCGCGCCCAGCGCATAAACATCCAGCCGATCGGGAAAGAAGAAGTCCCACGCGAAGAGCGTCATCAGCCCCATCGCCACAAAGGAGTACACGGCGTAGAACCAGTGGTCACCTACCTGCGACCAATACGCGCGATGATGTCCACGCGGCGGGTGATAGACCGGATAGAGATAGAGCGCCATCACAAATCCCGGCAGGCCGGCTGCACACGCCGCCTGCACCATGCGCAGCTTTGCATCGCCGCTCGCAGAGGCCAGCTCGTTATTCCACAGCCGATCCATAAAATGCCGGACCAATACTCCGAACCGCTGCTGCACGCTGGTCTTCCCGCCGCGCTCACTCATGACGAATCCTCTTAATCGCGCACCGCGGCCACAAGCTGCCGCGCTACTTCGACGGTATCCTCGCCTTCGACCAGACGGGCGAAGGCATCTTCGAATTCCACGTCGCCGGTCAGGGCCCGCACATCGGCAGGCGATGCGTCGGCTACCACTCGTCCTTTCGCGATCACCACTACGCGATCGCAGACCTGCTCCACCACCTCGAGCACATGCGAGATGTAAAGCACCGCCTTGCCCTGCGCTCCGAGCTCACGCAGCAGATTGCGGAAGAGCCGCGCCGTCGTCGCATCCAGCCCGGAGAGCGGCTCGTCGAAGATCAGCAGTTGCGGATCATGCAGCAGCGCCGCCGAAATGAGCACGCGCTGCTTCATGCCCTTCGAATAAAGCCCGATGGGCGAATATCGCCAGTCTTTCAATCCGAGCAGGGAGAGCAATTGGTTTGCGCGCATGGCGATCCGCGCTTCCGACATACCGCGCAGCCTCCCAGTCAGCTCGAGGTACTCCATCCCCGAGAGGTAGGTGTAGACATGCGCCTCTTCGGGCACATAGCCGAGCGCGGCGCGAAAAGCTGTGAGGTCTTCACGGATATTCCTTCCACGAAAGAGCACCCTGCCGTCGTCGGGCTGCAGCAGGCCGGTGATGATCTTCACCGTTGTCGATTTGCCCGAGCCATTCGCGCCGAGATAGCCGACGACCTCGCCCGCGCCGACACGAAAGCTCACCTCGCGGATGGCGGGAATGCCGCGATAGCTGCGCGAGACCCTGTCGAGTTCGAGTACCGGAGTTTCACTCATGGCACCCTATGTAGCATTCTATCTAAAGACAAGTCAACAGAATGCTACATAGGGTAGAATTCCTGCTATGCCAGAAGCCCGGCTTTCCCACACCGCCGCCCTTATCCTGCAATCTATTCACGCCGGCCAGGTCTACGGCTTCAGCGTGATGGAACAGACCGGCCTGCCCAGCGGCACCGTCTACCCGGCTATGCGCCGGCTGGAGCGCGACGGCTTGATCGCTTCCAAGTGGGAGGCGCAGGCGATCGCCGACCGTGAGCAGCGGCCTCCGCGCAAGTATTACCGCCTCACCCGTGAAGGACTTGCGGCGCTCGAGAGCGTGCTCAAGCGTTATCCCCTGATCGAGAAGCTCATCCCGACACCCGCGGGCGAAGCGTGATGCCCGGCCACTGCCTGTTCGCCCGTTGGCTGCTGCGTGCAGCGTCGTGGCTGGTGCCCGCACCGGAACGCGCCGACTGGCACGCCGAATGGGCAGCGGAACTGTGGCAGGTGGCAGCGAGTTCCAGGACCACGAAGCTCGGCACCGATGCAACAGCCAATCGCACCTCTCCACTCGCCTTTATCTGCGGAGCGATCCCGGACGCACTTTACCTTCGCCGTGAAGCTTCAGCCAGTTCATCCTCAACCGAAGACCCCGTTTCGCACACGTCTTCCGCCTCGCCCCAAACAAACTCCGGCCCGCGAAGCTACCTCCTTACACTGGCCTCGATCTGCGGCCTCATCTTCACACTGGCGCTCGCGCTGCCGGGATCGCGCCATGCTCTTCTCCCACATCACAGCGCGGACGCAAGCGACCTGGTTCTGATCACCAGCTCCGGCTACTCACACCTCGACCAACCTGCTACTCGCTTTGCCGATTACCAGGCCTGGCGCATCTCCACCCAAAAGCTTTATCGCGAGCTGGCGTTCTACCAGCCGCAGCAGCATCGCCTGCGCATCGCGCCCCATGATGAAGCCAGCATCTCTGTCTTCCGCGCCTCGAACAATCTCTTCGATCTGCTCGGACTCGCGCCACAGAGCACCGCCCACGCCGTGAATGGACAGCCGCAGCTCTTCCTGAGCCGCAGCCTCTTCGATCGGGCAAAGGGCAGGAAATTCAATCCCGGCTTTCTGGAGCCCGGCACGTCCGTCGAGCTTGGCGGACGGCGCGTGATCGTGGCGGGAATTCTTCCTGACAGTCAGTGGCAGCTTCCAGGCCACGCCGACGCATGGCTGCTCGAGGACAAGCATAGCCTCGCCGAGACTTCGCCGCTGGCTCGCGGCTATGTCGTCGCCCATGTACGGCCCGAGGCCTTTCCTTCGGAGCATCGCGTCATGATCGACGGCGATCACCGCTATCCTTGCCTGTCACTGGCGGAGCTTGCGCATCGCCCCGGCTCGATCTTCCGCTTTGCCCTGTTGCTCGCACTGCTTGCGCTTCCGGCCACGCTGCCTATCCCCATCAGCGGCACCGCCGAGCGCACGCGCCGCATGCGTATCCGTCTGCGCGCCTGGATGTACTTTGCCGCCAAGCTCGCGCTCATTGTGCCGCTGGCCTATGCGGCGTCGCTGTGCGCGGCCTACGGATTCCTCGCCTCCGACAGCACCGCCGCACCGTGCATCCAGCTTGCTGTCGCATTCCTGGCTCTGCTCGGTCTTTTCCGCTGGAGTTGGCAGGATCAGCGCAGCCGCTGCCCGGAGTGCCTCGGCCGGCTCACCCATCCGGCGCGCGTCGGTCTCGCCTCGCGCAGTTTCCTGGCCTGGAGCGGCACCGAGCTGGTCTGCACCTCGGGACACGGCCTGCTGCATATCCCGGAGCTGCCCACCAGCTGGTTTTCGCGGCCGCGATGGCTGGTGCTCGACTCCTCCTGGCGAACGCTCTTCGCCACACCGGTGCCCTGAATCACAGTCGGGCCATGCACTTCGCCGTAAAATAAGGTTTATGCAACGGATATATCTGGACGCCAACGCCACCACGCCCTTGGTTCCCGAGGTGCTGGACGCGATGCGTCCCTGGCTGCTCGAAAGCTTCGGCAATGCCTCGTCGGTCCATCATTATGGCCAGCAGGCACGTGCTGCGATTGAGAAGGCGCGCGCCCAGGCAGCGGCCCTGCTCCACTGTCGCGAGGCAGAGATCGTCTTTACCTCCGGAGGCACCGAGAGCGACAACATGGCTCTCTTCGGCCTGCTCGCGCCGGGCGATCACCTCATCACATCTGCGATCGAACACCATGCCGTGCTGCATGCCGCCGAGCGCCTACGCGATCGCGGCGTGGACGTGACCTTTCTCACGACGCCGGCCTCAGGTGCGCTCGATCCGGCCGAGGTCCGCGCCGCACTGCGCCCGAATACCAAGCTCATCAGCGTCATGATGGCCAACAATGAGACCGGCATCATCCAACCGGTCGAAGAGATCGGCCACATCGCGCACGAAGCCGATGTCTGGTTCCACACCGACGCCGTGCAGGCGGGGGGCAAGCTGCCGCTTGACGTGGACGCGATCGGCTGCGATCTGATGAGCCTTTCCGGCCACAAGATGCACGCGCCGCAGGGCACCGGCATTCTCTACATCCGCCGAAACACGCGGCTCGAGCCACTCTTCTTCGGTGGATCGCATGAGCGCCAGCGCCGCGCCGGGACGGAGAACGTCGCCGGCATCGTCGGCCTGGGCCGCGCCGCCGAGCTGGCCGCGCAGGCGCTTGCCTCCGGTGCGCTCAACCGGGTCGCCGCGCTACGCGACCGCTTCGAACAGGGCATCCTCAGCCAGATTCCGGGCACCTCCGTGAATGGGGCGGGGCCGCGCGTGCCGAATACTTCGAGCCTCTATTTCAGCGAGGTTGAAGGCGAAGCGCTGGTCATTGCGCTCGATATGAAGGGCGTCGCGGTTTCCGGCGGCTCGGCCTGCCAATCAGGCGCGTCGGAGCCATCGCATGTGCTCGCGGGCATGGGCTACCCCGACAGCCGCGCGCGTTCGAGCGTGCGCTTCTCGCTCTCGAAGCTCACGACCGAGGCGGATATCGACACCGCGCTGGCGCTGGTGCCGGAGGCTGTAGAGCGGCTGCGCGCGATCTCTCCGGTCCACGCGGGAACCCTGGGATAGAAACGCCTGAGATGGCCCATGCAGGCCTGACTTTGGCTTGCGTGAAGAAGATACGTACCAGGCAAACCTGAGCCGGCTCTTATGCCGGCTCTTGCTTTTCTGGCAACCCACTTGCATTGACCTCCTGCGTGAGCACCGCCGCACGCGAACCCGCTGTTTCTCATCTTTCGCAACCGCTGCAGGAGGGTCTGCGCCATCACGGCGCGGGCCGCTTCGGCGACGCCGCCGTTCTCTATCAGCAGGCGCTCGATACACACCCCGATGATCCCGAAGCGCTGTTACTGCTGGGCATCCTTGCCCGGCAGGCGCGACGCCCGCGACAGGCCGTCGAGCTGCTCTCCATCGCTGCCCGGCAGAGGCCCGAAGCGGCGCACGTCCAGCTCAATCTGGCGAAGTCCTGGCTCGACCTTGGCGTACTCGAAGAGGCCGCGCGCGCCTGCCGTGAATCCGTGCGCCTGGATGCGAAGAACGGAGCCGCGTGGTCCTGCCTCGCCGTGATCGAGCGGCGCATGGGCAAGCCGGACGCCGCACGCTCCGCCTGGATCCGCGCACTGCGGCTGCCGCTCGCCGGCCATCCCAGCGGAGCCGCGCGCGCCGCCTACTCCATTGGGCTGCTCTTTGCCCGCGAAGGACGCCATGAAGACGCCATCCGCATTTACCGGCGCGGACTGCGCCATGCCCCCGGCGACGCGCGCCTGCACTTCGCCTTCGCCGCCTCGAGCGCTGCGCTCGGCCGGCGCGAAGAGGCCATCGCCGCCTACCGGCGCACACTTCGCCTGAAGCCGGATTTTCCCGAGGCGCTGCTGAACCTCGGGAACCTTCTCTATGACCGGCACGACTACCTTGGCGCCGCACGCTGCTATTCCCGCGCTGTTTCGCTGCGGCCTGCCTACTCCAAGGGATGGTGCAATCTCGGCAACGCACTCTCGGCGCTTGAGCGCTACAAAGCCGCGACTGCCGCTTACCAACGTTCGCTTTCGCTCGAGCCCGGCATCATTGCAGCCCAGCACAACCTAGGCAATGCGCTCTTGCATGAGCGCGATTATGCCCGCGCCGAGGCCTGCTTCCGCGATGCGCTCGAGGCCGACCCCACCGCGCCCGAGCATCACAACAGCCTCGGCAACGCGCTTCTCCAGCAGCAGCGCACCGCCGACGCACAGGCCTGCTATCTGCGCGCTCTCGAAATCCATCCCCGCTATGCCACCGCGCACATCAACCTCGCCAATACGCTGCTCTATCAGGGGGAACAGGAACCGATGATGGAGCACTACCGGCGCGGCGTCGAACTGGAACCGGACAACGCCGGCGGGCAGTACAACCTCGGGCTCTCCTGCCTGCGCGCCGGGCTTTATGCGGAAGGCTGGCAGCGGCATGAGCATCGCTGGGAGTTCCGCGAACTGCATCAGCCGCGACGTCACTTCGCACAGCCGCAGTGGCGCGGCGAGGAACTCGCAGGCGCGACGATTCTGCTTCATGCCGAGCAGGGCCTGGGCGATACCCTGCAGTTCATCCGCTACCTGCCGCTGGTGACGGCACGGGGAGGCCGCGTCATTCTCGAAGTCCAGCCGCGTCTACGCCGCCTGCTCGCAGAGATGAATGGCATAGCCGAAATCCTTACCCGCGGGGAGAAGCTTCCGCCGTTTGCCTGGCACTGCCCGCTGATGAGCCTGCCCCTGGCCTTCGGCACCACCGTCGATAGCATCCCCTCCACGGTGCCTTATCTCAAACCGCTGTCCGGCTCCATCGAAGAAATATGGACACGCTGGCCACGTCGGGAAGGACACCTGCGGGTCGGGATCACCTGGGCCGGAAACCCGTCGCACCGCGCCGATCACCAGCGCTCGCTTCCCCTTGCGCTCTTCGCGCCGCTCGGCCGCCATACCCACATCGACTTCTTCTCGCTCCAGGCCGGCAAAGAGGCTTGCCAGCTGGATGGCGCAGCTTTTCCTCTTATCGACGCATGCTCGAACGACAGGGATCTCGCCGACGCGGCGGCTCTCATGGCCACACTCGACCTCGTAATCTCGGTCGATACCTCCCTCGCCCATCTCGCAGGCGCGCTCGGCAGGCCGGTCTGGATCCTGCTGCAGCATCTTTCCGACTGGCGCTGGCTTGCCGGCCGGAACGATAGTCCCTGGTATCCGACGGCGCGGCTCTTTCGTCAGCCGGTCAACGGAGACTGGCCTCCCGCCGTCGCCGCCCTCTCCGCGGCGCTCTCTACGCTGAAGATTTAACGGATTCAACCGGAACCCGCCGCTCGCCGGCTCCGTATTGCTGACAAAGGAGCCGCTGATGCAGACCCTCCGCCAGGATCTCGCCTATGCGCTGCGGCAGATGCGCCAATCGCCGCTCTTCACCCTCACTGCGCTGCTCACGCTGGCGCTCGGTATCGGTGCCACCACCGCTATTTTTTCGCTCATCGACTCTGTCATGCTGAAGTCGCTGCCGGTGGTCGATCCTGCCAGCCTCTACCGCGTCGGAGATGGCTCGGACTGCTGCATCGAGGGCGGCCCGCAAGACAACTGGGGCATGTTCCCCTACGGCCTTTATCAGAAGCTCAAGGCCACATCGCCCGAGTTCGAAGAGCTCGCCGCCTTCCAGGCCGGAGGTTCGCAGTTCAGCGTCCGTCGCGGGGAAAGCGACCGCGTCGCCAAACCGCTGCGCGGAGAATTCGTCAGCGGCAACTACTTCTCCACCTTCGGGGTAGGTGCCTTTGCGGGCCGCGTGCTGAGCCCCAGCGACGACCACCAATCTGCTCCGCCCGTGGCGATGCTCAGCTATCGCGCGTGGCAACAGCAGTACGGCTCCGATCCGTCCGTACTCGGCTCAACCTTCGTCGTCGACAGCCATCCGGTGACGATCATCGGGATCACCCCGCCGGGTTTCTTCGGCGAGACCATCCGCACCGATCCGCCAGATATTTATGTCCCCGTCGAACAGGAACCGCTCTTCCGGGGAAGCAATTCGATCAACGGGCACTTCCAGGCCTGGCTGCGGATTATCGGGCGTCTGAAACCGGGAGCCAGCGTTGCGCCACTGCCGGATCGATACACCGCGCTGCTCCGCCAGTGGATGCTCCATGAGAGCGATATGCCCTCCGAATGGATGAGCGGCATCCAGGCGAACATCTCGAAGCAGGTCATCCACGTCATTCCCGGTGGAGCGGGCGTCGGCGTCATGCGGGAGAATTACGCGGCCAGCCTGCGGATTCTCATCACCGTCTGCGCGCTGGTCCTGCTGATCGCCTGCGCCAATATCGCCAACCTGCTGTTGGCCCGCGGGGCGGCTCGCCGCGCCCAGACCTCGGTCCGGCTGGCTCTCGGCGCATCGCGAAAGCGTCTCATCCGCCAGACGCTCACCGAGAGCGTGCTGCTCTCCGTCTTCGGCGGACTCGCCGGTCTGGCCGTCGCTTACGGCGGCGTGCATCTGATCGTTGCGCTGGTCTTCCGCGGCGCACAGTCCGTCCCGATCTCGGCC
The DNA here is from genome assembly GCF_047605705.1 of Silvibacterium sp. Taxonomy (NCBI): domain Bacteria; kingdom Pseudomonadati; phylum Acidobacteriota; class Terriglobia; order Terriglobales; family Acidobacteriaceae; genus Silvibacterium; species Silvibacterium sp. The sequence continues at coordinate 26,042 of NZ_JASGFD010000018.1, forward strand.
ACGCCTTCGCTCTTCGTGCTGAGCTTCGCCTTCGCGCTCTCGCTGATCACTGGAGTGCTCTTCGGCGTAGCTCCGGCGTGGATCACCTCCCATGCCGATCCGGCGGAGGCTCTGCGTGGCGTCAATCGCAGCACCCGTGACAGCTCCTCGGCCTCGCAGAAGGCGCTCGTCATCGCGCAGGCTGCGCTCTCTATTGTGCTGCTGGCCGGCGCGGGCATGCTCACCCGCAGCCTCACCAACCTCCAGCACCAGGACTTCGGCTACCAGACGGATCATCGCGTGACCATCAGCCTCTCCGCGCCGTGGGCCTCGTATACGCCTGCCCGCATCGATGCCATGTACCGCGAGCTGCAGGACCAGCTTTCGCACCTGCCCGGCGTCCGCCGCGCAGCCCTGGCACACTACACACCGCTCACGGATAACTGGGGCGAAATCGTGATTCGTGAAGGACATCCCATGCCGAACCTCAACGATCAGATCGGCTCTTCCTGGGATCATGTCGAACCCGGCTACCTCGACACGCTCGGGCAAAAAATCCTGCGCGGCCGCTCTCTCACGGACGACGATACCGCCAGCACCGAGAAGGTCGCTGTCGTCGACGAGACCTTCGTCCATCGCTTTTTTAAGCCGGGCGAAGACCCCATCGGGCAGCGCTTCGGCCTCGATCTGCCGCAGTATGGCGGAACTTACAAGATCGTCGGAGTTGTGGCTCGCGCTACCTACATGGATCCGGCAGGAACCGAGCCGCCGCGCCCCATCTTCTTTGTGCCCCTGACGCAGCGCGTGCATTACGACAACGCGACCATGCAGTCGATCGATGATGAGACGCATTTCATCGAGGGAGCGGTGCTCGAGATGCGCGGCAGCTCCGATGGGCTGGAAGCCGAGGTGAGGCGCGTCCTCGCCCAGGTCGATCCCAACCTCACGCTGCTCGGCGTCCGTGCCCTCGCGGATCAGGTGGATTCCAACTTCGACCAGCAGCGTGTCGTTGCCCAGATGACCGGGCTCTTCGGCATCCTTGCGCTCGTTCTCGCCGCGGTCGGTCTCTATGGCGTGACCGCCTATACGGTCGCACGCCGCACCAGCGAGATCGGAGTGCGCATGGCCCTTGGCGCGGACCGGGCGAACATTACCCGGCTGGTGCTGCGTGGCGCGTTCACGCACATCCTCATCGGCCTCGCGATCGGTGTTCCGATCGCCATTGGCTGCTCGCGGCTCATCGCAGCGCAGCTCTTCCATGTCCGGGGATGGGACCCGTTGGTTCTCAGCGGTTCCGCACTGGCGCTTGGCCTGTGCGCGCTGTTGGCCAGCATCCTGCCGGCGAGGCGGGCCGCATCGATCGATCCGGTACGGGCGCTGCGCACGGAATAACTATGCGCTGCCGGTCATCCTGGGTATTGCGGCTCTCTTCACTGGACACGCTCTCTGGGGCGAGTTGAGCCTGATCTGGAGCTGCCACATCAGCTTCGATCGCGTTCTTGGCTACGGCCTGAAGTTCCCGAAGCAGTTCCGGTCCACGCACATCCAGAGCGCGGCCGCTCCGGCAACTGCGGGGTAGCTAGCCTGGCGGCCTCGCGCCCACGAGCCGATTGCGCGATACTGGTAAGTGGTGTCTTCTTCCTACAACAACACGGTGGCAGTGGCTATGTCCGGCGGAGTCGACTCTTCGACCGTCGCGGCGATGCTCAAGGATGAGGGCTACTCCCTCGTCGGCCTCACGCTGCAGCTTTGGAACCAGCGCCGCCTTGCCGGCCATGAGGGCATGCCGGAACAGGTGCAGGGACGCTGCTGCTCGATCGATGATGTCTACGACGCGCGCCGCGTGGCCGAGACGCTCGGCATTCCCTACTACCTCATCAATGAGCAGGAGCGATTCGAGCGGGATGTGGTGCGCCCGTTCGTCTCCGAGTACCTTGCCGGGCGCACACCGATTCCCTGCTCACTCTGCAACGATCACTTGAAGTTTGACCAGCTTCTGGTGAGAGCGCGGCAGATCGGGGCCGACCGCATCGCCACCGGCCACTACGCGCGCAACGCGTATGACCCGGCACGCGACCGCTGGATCCTCAGTCGCCCGGTGGACCGTTCGAAAGACCAGACTTACTTCCTCTTCGGGCTCACACAAGAGCAGCTTTCGCGCACGCTCTTCCCGCTCGGCGGCTATCAGAAGCCAGAGGTACGCGAACTGGCCGCGCAGCACGGACTTGCTCTGGCCACCAAGCCGGATTCGCAGGAGATTTGCTTCATCCCCGGCGGCGACTACAAGGCCTTTATCGATGCGTACTTAGACGAACAGGGTGAAGCGATTCCTGATACCGCGGGCGACTTGGTTTCCACTTCGGGCAAGGTGCTGGGCAAGCATTCTGGCATCCACAACTTCACCATTGGCCAGCGCAAGGGGCTGGGCGTCTCTTCCGCCAATCCGCTGTATGTCATCCAGATCGACCACGACAGCCACCGCGTGACCGTCGGCTCCGACAACGAGTCGCTGGCGACCGCGGTGCGCGCCGGGCGGCTGAACTGGATCTCGATCCCGTCGCTGGAAGGGGAGATGCGCGTACGGGTGAAGATCCGGCATCGCCACGAGCCAGCGCCCGCTACCCTGCGGATGATTGCACCCGGCGAGGCTGAAGCGAACTTCGACGAACCGCAGCGCGCCGTCACTCCCGGCCAGGCGGCTGTATTTTATGACGGCGATGAAGTGGTCGGCGGCGGTTGGATCTCTTCGTAGGAATTCTTCTTTGCAGGTGCGTTTGTGATGGGTTCGTTCCTCCCGCCCAAGCGTAGCTTGGACGGGGCACCCTTTTTCTACCGCTGCGAAAGAAAGTAAGAGACGAAAGTAAAAAGGCGCCCCTCGCGAGGGCGCCTTTTCTATTGGAAATTCTCGAAGAAAAGCTTGAAGACTGAAGCAGAACTCCTGTAACCGGAACTTGAAGTTTACCGGCCAGAGTGCTGAGAAACCGGCAGGTCATCGATGTCGTCGAGTACGACAACATGCTCCGGAACGATCGGCTCCGATACTGCTTCCTCGACCGGAGTAACGGGGGACTTTTCCTTGCGCTTGAGCGTGCTCAGCCCGGCGCGGATGCCAGCCACAATACCGGAGAAGCGGCGCACCGGCGTGGCCACGCTGTGCTGAAGGACGCTGGTCGCGTGCTCCACCGAGTCGAGCACCGCGGTCAGCATCTCGTTAACGCGTTCCGCCTGTGCCGTCGTCTTGGTCAGCACGCCGTCCATGGTCGCCTTCACGTGGTTCGACTCGTGGCGCAGGGTATGGCTTACCTCTACCAGATTAGTCGTGGTGATCTTCAGCTTGGGAGCCACATCGTCGAGTAGACGGCGCGCGGTAATCAGTGTGGGCACCAGGTGAACCTTGATCTCTTCACTCAGCGCGTGGAACTTTTTCGAGGACTCCCGCACCGCGAAGTACATGCCCAGCAGCACGAGGGCCTGCAGGAGCACGCCGATGGCCGTGATGAAGGTGAAGATAATCTGGACGATCTGCGGCAACTGGGTGCTGTGCATGGAACCTCTTGGCAAATCTTAATTTGATACGAGCCGGCGCGCCCGCATGAGACAGGCGCGCCGACCGGAAAACTCGAAGCGAATGAGGTGTGGGCGTCGCGCCGTCTTAAGCGAGCGGCGTCTCCTGAACCTCGGGATCGTTCGCCGTGTGCTTATAGGCCTCAACGCCCGCGTCGACGGCCGCGGTGACCTTCTCCTTCTGAGAGCTTACGACCTGCCGGCCCTGCGCGAGAAAGTCTTCCCACTGCGCCTTGCCGCGATCCACGTAATCGCGTCCGCGCTCGACATAGTCATTCACCTGCGCGCGGCCACGATCCACAATCTGGGTCACCTGGTCGGCGGCCTCCTGTGAACGCTGGCGCAGATATTCCTTGCCTTCGCGGGCGCCGTTTACCAGATCTTCGCGGGTTTCGCGTCCCGCCTTGGGCGCATAAAGGACACCGACCAGTGCGCCGATGCCCAGCCCGGCCAGAAACCAGCTGAATCCGCTCGACTGTTTTTCTTCTGACATGCTCTTTCTCCTGTGGATTCTGGAGTTTGCCTCGGAACCGCCGCCCCGAGTCTCGGATGGTAGCAAATGCTTCCCCGCCCGGCAACCTGAGCAGTGCTGCGAATAAGCCCGCGTGCCGTGTGCGGTTGATCTTTTTCATAGATGCTTCATAAACAGCCCGTGCTGCCTCTGGTTCTTTCCCACAATAAGGATGCTCACTTGGTGCGCCGTGCGTCTGTCTTTAGAGATCTGTTGGCAAGAGCCTGTCAGGAATCGTGTCGTTACAATCGGGCTCGGGAGTATCGTGAATGGGTTTGTCCCATTTGCGGCTGCTTCCCCCGATGAGAAGGAGATCGTTATGCAAAGAATTGTTCCGGCCCGGCAGTTGTCTCCGCTGCGCCATCGTCATGCATCGGTATTGAGTCTCGCGCTTACCGGCGTGTTGGCCCTGTCCGTAGGCTGCCACCAGGCTGCAGCTCCGGCTCCGCCTTCGGATCAGCAGCTCACCAGCGACATCCAGGCCAAACTGAGCGGCGAAGGCGCATTGAACGGACAGAACATCCAGGTCGCCGTGAATGGTGGCGTCGCCACGCTGAGCGGCACCGCGAATGACGATGCCTCGCGGTCGCTCGCCGGTAATGACGCCGGCTCCATCACAGGCGTGAAGACCGTGGTGAACAACCTGACCGTGGCGCCTCCGGCCCAGGCGGTAGCCCCTGCGCCTGCACCGCCGCCGGCTCCAGCGGGCCCTACTCCGGCGGAGATCCGCGCCGAAAGGCGCAAGGAAGCGGAAGAGAAGAAGGAAGAAGCGCGGAAAGAGCGTGAGGCGCAGGAACGCGCCGCAGCAAACCAGGCCGCGATCACTCAGCAGCAGCAGGCCAACGCGCTCGCCCAGACGCCAACACCGCCCCCCGCACAGCCGGCAGCACCACCGCCCCCGCCCAAGCCGGTGGCGAAGACCGTCACCCTGCCCCAGGGCACGGTGGTACCGGTACGCATGATCGACACGCTCGATTCCGCAAACGCGCAGCCGAACCAGAGCTTCCGCGCCACGCTGGCCGGTGACCTGATCGCCGACGGGATGGTCGCACTGCCGCAGGGCACGGTGGTCATCGGCCGCGTCACCGACGCAAAGGATGCCGCGCACTTCAAGGGCAGCTCTCTGCTGACGATCGAGCTCACTTCGGTGGAGGTCCACGGCCATACGCTTGCGCTGGTCACTGACACCTTCTCAAAGGAGGGCGCGGGACGCGGCAAGAATACCCTCGCGAAGAGCGGCGGCGGCGCGGCCTTTGGCGCAATCGTCGGAGCACTCGCTGGTGGCGGAAAGGGAGCGGCCATCGGAGCACTCGCGGGAGGCGGCGCCGGAGCAGCGGTCAACGGCGTGACACGCGGCCAACAGGTACAGATTCCCTCGGAATCACTGGTCAACTTCCACCTGCAATCGGCCATCTCGGTAACGACGACGCGGGCTCTTGGCGCGCCGCGAGAGAGGGATGACAGTCAGCCGCAGCTCATGTCTCGCCCGCAATAACCGTAGTCGATCCGAAATCAGCAGAAATGCAGAAGGCCGTCCCATTCGGGACGGCCTTCTGCGTTTGGGTTATCGGAGGCATCCGTTTAGGGAGCCGTGTAGGGCACGCTGAGCGTATGCACCACTGTTCCCGAGTTGGCCGAGCCGGTCACCAGAACGTTATAGACCTGCCCGGAGGTTGCACCGGTGAGCGCGATCGATGCACTTCCGCTGGTGGCACTGCTGCCCAGCGTGATGGAGTTGGGGGTGATCGCGCAGGTTACGCCCGTCACAGAAGAGCAACTGAGCGAGACCGAGCCGCTGAAGGAATTCGTTGCAGTCACATTCAGCGTTCCAGTTCCAGGAACCGAAGTGATGCTGAAATCCGACAACGGATTGGACAGGTTCAGCGTCGCCGAAGAAGGAGCGTAGGTCGTATCGCCGCTGTACTGCACGGTGAGCAGGTTGGCTCCCTGCAGCAGTGTCTGGCTGGAGAAGTTCGTGGTGTAGGTCGAGGTTGTCCCCGAACCAGCCACCAGTGTGCCTTCAGCCAGCAGAACGAGACCGCCCTCTTCGTAGTTCGTCGAGGAGAGTGAGCCCGTGTAGATTTTCACGGTACCCGTGGGCGCGGCATGGCCGGTGGTGCCCGTTACAGTCACGGTCGTTCCGATGGCTGCCGTCGGCGAAGTCGTCGTGGCCGTCGTCGTTACGCTGGTCGTCGAGGTCTGCAGAGTGGATGCCGTCGTCACGGTGATCGGCAGACTGCCGGACGCGGAGTTGTAGTTGGTATCGCCACCGTAGCTGACCGCAACGGTGTACGAGCCGGTGGTTGTGCCGGTGCTGCCGCCTCCGGATCCACCGCCACTGCCACCGCTGCTGGAGGAGCTCGAACCACCGCAACCGACCGTCATGGTGACTACGAGCAGCGCCACGACGATCATGCCCAGCATGTTCCGCCAGCTCCGGCGGCGTGCCGGAATGGCCAGCAGAAGGACACTGGCGAATGCGACTTCTCCGCCCAGCAGCCAGCGGCCGCCGGTTGCCGGCTCAGACAGCCTGGCGGAGGTTGGAGCGCTGGTGGGGATGGTGATGGTCGCTACACCGGCCGTCGTTCCATAGAACGGGTCCACCGTTGCCGACAGAGTTGCCGAGGTCGGTGTCCCCGTAGGCCCACCGCTGATCGAGACCGTACCGGTGGGTGCGACACCGACGCCGTAGCCTTCGACCAGAATCTGCAGCGTGAGACTCTGCCCCTGCGCGACCGAGGAGTTCAGAGCCGTGACGAAGACCGAGGGGGTTGCTTTCACGATGGAGAAGGCAACGGCCGCGCCGGTCGAGGGGTTGTAGCTGGCATCTCCTGAATAGCTAGCCGTCACGGAGTGAGAACCTACCGACCACGCAGGCTGATATAGCTCCGCGTCGCCTTCGGCATTCACGGCCGAGGTGCCCAGCGCCGTTCCACTATCAGAGAACGAGACCGATCCGGTGGGAACGGTATAGGTCATAGAGCCGCAGGTCAATGGTGGTGACGACGGAGCGATGCACTGGTTGTAATAGGTTGTCGGCACCGCCTGTCCGGAGAGAATCAGCGTAGTGCCATAGGGAAGCGATGCGCCCGACGACAAGGCGGCATATTGATTGCCATCGGGCGTGACTACGTTGTAATAAAGCGAGCTTGATTCCGGCGTTACGGTGATGCTCTTCTTCGCCGAGGCGCTTGAGGCGTTCGTCGAATCTCCGCCGTAGTTCACCCACACGTCGTAGGTGCCGCCGGGGAGATAGTTGATCGTGTCAGAGAATGCACCGCTGCTCAGCGTGGTGTAGGTCTGTGCGGCCTGTAGTGGCGTGGTGCTGCTTGTCTGGATCGATACGGCTCCGGTAGGCGTGCTCGAACCCGAGGCAGGGGTGACTGTGCCGGTGAACGTTACATTTGTGCCGTGCGTGATGCTCGTCCCGTCCGTGGGAGCAGTCAGATCCACCGTCGTTCCGGTGAAGCTCACGCTGCCCCAGTTGGTGACCAGCGCATTCGCATCCACCGAGCCGAGGCCGGAGGCGAGGTCATAGCCCACGCCTGCGTTGTATTCCGGGGTGGTTCCAGTACCGATCTGGCCTTCTGTCGCCGATCCGTAGGTCGGATCGGTAGCGGTCAGCGGGCTGCTCACCGCGATGCAGTTGGTGGGCGGATATATATATCCGCCCGCGGTCACGCTGGTGATATTGCAGGGCACAGAATTCGTGCCGTTCTGGACATCGTGGAACGAGGCCGGGAACTGCGTGGCCAGTGGATAGAGCACGAAGTCCGCCTGGCCCTGGCGACCGTACTTCTGGTTCACCAGCGCCATGATGCCAGCGAAGGCCGGGGCCGAAGCCGAGGTGCCGCCGATACCGGTAATCTGCACCGAGGAACCTCCGGTCTGGCAGTCGCCATCCTGGTAGCACTCGGCGTAATAGCTGTAGTTCGAACCCGATGAGGCAAAGAGCGCAACGTCCGGCACATCGCGCACCTTATCCGAAGGCACGCCTGTACCGCTCTGCCAGCTGGGCTTGGTATAACCGACCGCAGCTCCGAGGCAGTCGTTATCGTCGTCGTATCCCGCGGCGCAGACGGCTGCATTGCTGGCGCCGCCACCACCGCCGGCAATTGTGGTCTCACCACCGGTGACGTTGTAGTAGCTGTACGCGTTCAAGCCATACTGGCTGGCGTTCCAGGGCTGCTCGGGAATCGTCGAGAGAAGGGACGTTGCCGGAGTGCCGTTGCTCGGCGTCTGGCTCCAGTAGTTCGCCAGGCTGGCCGCGCCGGTTGCGTAATCGCTGTAATAGAAATCCGTGCCACCTACGGCGACATTGTAGGGTGTCGAACCAAAGCCGTTCACGGCCTGGCCTTCCACGGCATAGTACTGCGTATTGTCATCGTCGCAGGCAGCCGAGCCGGCGTCGCCGGAGGAAACCATGACAGTAATGCCCTCAGCCGCAGCCTGCTCCCACAGTGAGCTCAGAAACGCGTTCGTGCTACCCAGGCTGGCTTCGCACTCACCGAAGCTGAGGCTGAGCACCGGCGCGACATTTCCATAGACTGCGTGCTCGGCGGCGAGAATGAGGCCGCTCTCGAGCGCCGTATCCGCGGCGATGACCAGATCGACCGTAGCCTGCGGCGCGACCGCGCCCGACCACTCGACATCGAGATAGGCTTCGACCGAGTCATAGTTGGGGCCGTCCGGGTTGTTGATGCCATCGATGCCGGGATCATTGCCGTCGATGATGACCTGCGGCGGATTCGCGCTCAGCCCGAAGAGCGTGCGGAACTGGTTTACCAGCGCAACGTTGATGTTGGAGTCGTTAATGATGCCGATGGTCTGGCCGCTGCCGTTGATGCCCGCGGTGTATAGCGGATTCAGGTCGTACTGCACGGCGAAGTCGCCCGGCGCGACGACAAAGTTATAGCCCGAAGTGCTATTGCCGATGGTCCACTGCGGCGTGGCCTTGTCCGTCTTCGGATCGTAGGCAGCCTTGCCCAGCACCTTTGACTGGCTCTTCGGCCGGAAGTTGTTCAGCGAGGCGAATCCGCCGAAGACCGGCGCGAGCGCCGCGGGAATCTGCGGGTCGGAGGCGTTGGCGTAGTGGGTCTCGCCGTTCACTACGTACTTGTGAATCTGCGTGTGGAACGCGGTGCGGAACTGCCCGGCATTGCCTGAGATTTCGAGCGTCAGCTTGCCGGGGTTGACCTTCTCCACGCTGAAGCCCTTGCCCTGCAGCCAGGCCTCGACCGTCGCAATGTCCTGGTCGGATGCGCCGAACTGCGCACCGAACTGCTCCGGCGTAAGCCACTTGTGGTAGCTGGCCGAACCCTTCGTGTGCATCTGCGCGATGAGCTGCTTCAGGGCGGCTTCCTGCGAGCTGCTTCGCTTGAGGACGACCTGAATTCGATCCAGGCCCAGGCTGTCGGAGACCACTCCCCTGTCATTTGCCGCACTGGCCAGCGGATGCACCGTGTGCTTCAGCGTGACCAGCTGACTATCGACGATGGGCTGCGTGAGCCGCACGGCCGGCTGTGCCGTCACGGCGGCCGATGTCTGCGCCTGCGCGGGTGGAATCGCCATGGCTCCGGCCAGCACTGCAGCTGACGTCAGGGAAAGAGAGAGAGACGGAGACACGCCACGCGATGCGCGGCGGCAGAAACTCCAGAATGTGGCAAGCATGGGCCATCCTCGAAACGGTTGCAAACGGGTCCGGCAACGCCGCCATGATCCCTGAAATCGGACCTCGGGAATCTGGCAGCGGCGCGCTCTTACGGCGCGCTGCAGTCTGGTATGCGCGCAAATCCCTGTCCGGCGCGCGAGCGCTCACACAGGCTTTCGCGATAAGGGCAGAAATTTCGCACCGGACCGATCATTTCGGAATCTGGATTGCGAGCCCTTTCAAGTGGCTCGTTTGTACGTTAAGGCGACCGCAGTGTCAAGCGCTTCCAAATCGCAAGCGGCTTATTATCAATCAATTGCAGGAAGACGAATGATTCCTCCCTGCTCCCCTGCGGAGCCATGAGCGGCGAACGAACGAGACAAGTGCCTGAAATCAGAACACTCGCAGCCGCATAGACGCACTTCGTGGCCACTTGTTGCGCAAAAATTCGGATTTGGGAAAATATTTCTGCTTTTCCCATAAAAAAAGCCGAGGCGGCTGATTGCCACCCCGGCCTTCTGCATTGCCTACTGCCTGGGTTAGTCGACCGTCAGGGTGAAGGTCGTGGAACTGGTGATGCTCGACGTGGTCGAGTCTGTGCCGGTGAGCGTCAGGGTATAGGTACCTTTGGCAACATCGGTGCTCGTGCTGCTCGACGTGGTGCTGCCGCTGCTGCCGCAACCGGAGACGAAGCCGATGGCTCCCAGCAGAAGAACGCAGCCGAGAAGGCTGGCGATCCGCCTGCGACGCCGCGCGAGGCCAGCACAGAGCAGGCCGGCCACGGCGATCGTGGAGCCAATCGGGATGCGCGAGCCTGCCGGAGAAGATCCAGGCTGCGATGCCGCGCTGTTCGTCGAACCGGACTTCGCGAAGTAGTGACGGTGCGCCTTTGCCGTGGAGGTCAGCGACGCGCATGCTGTCTCCGAGGTGTAGACGGTGAGGGTCGAGGTGACCGGAGTCGATGCGTTGGTGACGGTGGCATCGTCCACACTGTAGCAGCCGTAGTCCTGGAGCGAGGTGGAAGTGGTCGAGAGTTCCAGGTCCACTGTGCCCGTATAGCTGCTCGGCGTCACGGTAACGGTCGAGGTTCCGCTGTTGCCCTGGGTCAGGGTGACGTTCGTCGCGGTCAGGGTGAAGCTGCCGCTGGAGGAAGAGGTCGTACCGCCTACGTCCACGATGACGGTGCCGGTTGAGGCGGCGTAGGTCGAGTCGCCCGAGTAGGTGGCCACGATGGTGTGATCGCCACTGGTGGTCGAGGAGAACGAGTAGGTCGCCGTTCCACTGGAGAGCGCGAGCGAGGAGGTCTCGGTCGTGCCATCAACCAGGATGGTAAGGGTACCAGTTGGGGTAGCGGACGAGCCCGACACCGTGATGGTGATGGCATCGGTAGCACCCGAGGTCGGCGTTGCCGAGGCGGCCGTCAGGGTGGTCGTGCTTGCCGTCAGGCTGGCTCCACTCGATACGCTCGTCGGCCAGGCGGTCAGCAGATTGTAGAAGTCAACCGTACCGAGACCTGTGACTTCGTCATAGCCGGTATTGGTGGTGTACTCCGACTCGCCTGTCGAATCGCAGTACTTCGTCCCCGCTGAGCACTCGTTGTTGCCGGTGGTGATGTCATGGAAGGCCGAAGCGTAGGTGGTGCTGTCCGCGGCCAGGGTGTAGAGCGTGGAATTCACCACGCCCTGGCCGGTCGAATTCAGCTTCTGGTTCGTAATGGCCAGCATGGCAGCGAAGATCGGCGCGCCGAAGCTGGTGCCCCCGGCAGCCGTCAGATAATCGTCTGACGAATCGCGGAAGCCATTGGAGCAGCTTCCCGTGATACCGGTGTCCTCCGTGTCGCTCGAGCAGTAGAGATATGGATCATGCTCGTTCGAAGCATCGAGTGAGACATCGGGCACATAGCGATAGCTTCCCGAGGGAATACCGGTCACACCTGTCTGCCAGCTCGGCTTCGTGATCAGCGTGCTGACGCCGCCACCGGTGGCAGCAAGGCCATCCGAGCTCGAGTCGTCGTTCCAGGCTTCTTCGGGAATGTACTTGAGGGCGGAGGTGACGACATCGCTGCCGCTCGCCGACTCCCAGTACTCCGAAGCATCGCTCGTATCGCCGGAGAACTCCGTGCCACCGATGGCCGTCGCGTAGGCGCTGCTCGCGGGGTAGTTCACTGACAGCGCTTCCTGCTGCGTGGTGGTCAGGCCGCTGGTTCCGTAGCAGGCCGTCGAACCGGAGTCGCCAGAAGAGACTACGATCGACTGCCCCTGCGAGGCGCCCTGCTCCATGATGCCTTCGAGCGTCGTCAGATCGGTGCTCGAGATCTCAGTCTCGCAGGCGCCATAGCTTACGCTGATGACCGGAGCGATCTTGGTATCGACTGCATATTCGATCGAGTCGAATACGTCGTAGTTCTGGTTGCTGCCGACGTAGACGAAGTAGATGGTTGCGCCCTTGGCGATAGCGCCCGACCATTCGAGATCGATGTCCGACTCGGCCTCGTCGCCAGAGACGGTCTCCGAGCTGCCGGAGTCAGGGACCAGCACCATCGTGGGATCCTTCTCGGTCAGCCCGGCCGCGCTCTGGAAGTTCTCGATGTCGGAAGCTTCGACCGCCGACTGCCCCATGATGGCGATGGACTGCCCGGTACCAGTGTAGCCGGCGTTATAGGCAGCATTGATGTCATAGATCACATCAACATCGCCCGGCGCCAGATAGTGATCTCCGGATGTTGCCGAGGTGAACTGCGACTGTACCTTCGCGCTCGCCGCGACCGGCCGCGCAATGTGATTCGCTTTCGGGCGGAAATCGCTGATGTTGCGTACCGACTTCACCACGCCGGCCAGCGCCGAAGGCAGCTGCAGCTCTGATGCGTTGGCGGTATGAATCTCGTTGTTCACCTTGTAGTGGTGAATCGAGGTATTGAAGGCCGCTTCCACCTGGCCCACGCTTCCCGAGAAGACGATTGCATTGCCGCTGTTGGTTACGCGGTTCACGGTGAAGCCCTGCTGCTCAAGCCACGACTTGGCCTTGTCGAGATCGGCGGCCGACATGCCGAAGCGAGCGGCATACTCCGCCGGCGTGAGCCACTGGCGATAGTAGGCCGAGCCCCTGGTCTGCTGCGCCTGCACCAGCGCGTCGAGCGCCGCCTTCTGCGCGGCCGAGGGCGCGAAGTACATCGTCATGCCAGTAAGCTGCGTGCCACTGCTGACCGCGCCCTGATCGTTCCGGCTGTTGGCCATGGGGTTGACCGTGCCCTGAAGGGCTGTCATCGAATTGGATTGGATGTCCTGCGTGATGCGGTTTCTCAGCGATGACTGCGCTTCCGCTGACCCTCCCGTCCCTATCCACGCGCACAAAGAAAAGCAAGCTGTTGCCAACAGTCTGCGACTGAACATAGCCCTCTCTCGAACGCCGGCTCCGCGCTGCCGCGTGCCTTTCGCGTCTTGAACGTCGTCGACATTGCTGCAAGCTTCATGACCTTGCCCGTCTCTTGTCATCGGCAAACGCACGACGCCGTTTGAGCTTAGACGAGAAGAGCGAGCAGTTCGTCGACACGTTCTCAATAGCAACGACGTCGTTTCACTTCTGCTCGCTCGATGTGTCGTGACTATCTTTCGGCCACTCGCAACGGGCTTACATCATGGGATAGCGGCCACCTTCCATGACCGTTTGCGCGATGGAACGGCTGAGCGAGATACGATCCACAGGATCATGCTTCGCCAGCCTGCGCAGAATCGCCATCTGGGTACGCAGCATATCGCCTTCGCTCACAGCGGCGATCACCTCGCGCGCCGCTGCTTCGATAACTAAGAATGCGACATCGGAGAAAAGTTGTGTCATCTCCGCAGCTTTTTTTGCATGCGCATGCCCGGAAGCGGCGAGCTTGCGAGCCCGTGTCAAAGCGGAATCGAAGGCGTAGATTTCGGCGATCATGTCGGCAAGCGCTCCCATGATCTCCTGCTGCTCACCCAACGCCTGCATATAACGCTGGCTGGCTGCACCGGCTGCAAAGAGCGCCAGTTTCTTCGCACTCGCGAGCAGGATTGATTCACGGGTTAAGGAATCGCTTCCATTGCTTCTTTCTTCGAAGGTCGGAGGCGACATCAGTTCCTCCATGAGCGATTGGATCGCAGCCGTGAGCGGAAGCTGCCCGGACATGGCGCGCTTCATCAGAAAGCCGGTGATGATGAGGCGGTTGATCTCATTCGTTCCCTCGAAGATGCGATTGATGCGCGAGTCGCGATAGGCGCGCTCGACCGGATACTCTTCGACGTAGCCGTAGCCGGCATAGATCTGCAGCGTGTGGTCGACAACCGTGTCGAGCATCTCACTGCCCCACACTTTCAGGATGGAGCATTCGACCGCATACTCCTCGATGCGCTTCTGGATCTCACGCGAATCCTGTTTCAGCTCCAGAGGGATCGCTTCAAGCGCAGCGTCGATGGCTCCGATGGTGCGATAGGCCATCGACTCGGCGACGTAGATGCGCATGGCGGAATCGGAGATCTTCTGCTGGACGAGGCCGAACTCCGCGATTGCCTTGCCGAAGGCTCGCCGCTCTTTCGCATAGCTGACAGCGTTTGCCAGCGAATGACGTGCTCCGCCGACACAGGCCGCGCCCAGCTTGAAACGCCCGATGTTCAGGATGTTGAAGGCGATGTGATGGCCCTTGCCCGGCTCACCGAGAAGGTTCTCTGCGGGCACGCGACAGTCGTTCAGGATGACCGGACAGGTGGACGATCCACGGATGCCCAGCTTGTGCTCTTCCGGACCGATACTCAGCCCGGGCGTTGTGCGCTCGACGAGAAAGGCTGTCATCTTTGCTTTGGACACATCGCCGCTATCGTCCACGATCTTCGCGAAAATCGTGTAGAGATTCGCGAAGCCTGCGTTGCTGATCCACATCTTTTCGCCGTTGAGGATGTAGTGATCGCCGTCGCGCACGGCACGCGTGCGGATGTTCATTGCATCCGATCCGCTGGTCGCCTCGGAGAGCGCATAGGAGGCAAGCCACTCGCCGGTTGCCAGCTTCGGGAGATATTTCTGTTTCTGCGCCTCGGTGCCGTACCACGCCAGCGGCAGCGTGCCGATACCGACATGCGCGCTGAAGGAGACACTGAAGCTGGCCAGCACGGAGAGCCGGTCAGAGATGATGGCCGAGGTGACCTTATCCATGGCGAGGCCACCGTAGGCTTCCGGCACATCGGCCGCCATGAGCCCAAGCTCCCCGGCCTTGCGCAGCAGGCGCAGTGTGACGTCGAAGTTCTTCGCCTCGATTTCAGCCGCTGCGGGCAACACCTCGCGCAATGCAAACTCTGCCGTGGTCTCGCCGATCTGCCGCTGCTCGCCGGTGAAGTCTTCCGGCGTGAAGACCGCGCCGGGATTCGTTGCCTGCAGAAGAAAGCTACCTCCGGTGACTGGCGCAGTGTTTACGAGAGTGGCCATGGCTCTGCTCCGGCTTCGCGTCTGGTTGCGCGCGAAGCACGGAGCAGTGTATCTCGCGGGATAGAGCTTCGGGCAGTGCGCTCAGGTGGATTTGAGCCTGACCGCTCGGGCCAGTTTTGCCTGCCGCTCATCGAAGGTCCAGAACTGCTGAGATCCAAACTCCATCGCGGCCGCTACGTGCAGGGTATCCAACGAGCGGCAGCCCAGCTTCGGCACATGTAACCGCGCCAGCTCAACTCCACGCACAAACGCCGCTCCGGGAAACTCGGTCCATGCCCATACGCCGAGTTCGCAATCCTGAGCCAGCAACGCCTGCACTCGATCTGCCGAGTCCTGCGGGATTTCATCGCGATATACCTTTTGGCTTATCGCGTGCGCCAGTTCCAGGCGGTGAAAGGGCGTCATCCAGATACGGGGTTTCGCCGCGAGCCTGCGGAGCGCATTCGCTGTGTGCTGGTCAGGCAGATACACGGACGCGAAAAAACTCGTATCGGCGTAGACGTTCAATAGCGCCCGTGCCGATCGCGCTCAAAGTCCTGCGCGGAGAACACCTGGCCACCGAAGATCTCGCGATGCCGTGCATGAAAGTCGGGCCACTCCTCCGGCTCGCGCTTCTCCGGAACAATGGTGCCGATCACGGCATCCCTATCCCGCAACTCGACTGTTTTGCCAGCACGCAGCCAGGCCTTAAGCTTTCGCGTATCCCGCAGTTCCCGCATGTTCATAGAGGCCATAACTTCAACGTGTCACGCTATGTGACACATTGTCAAGATTACGAGCTTTGCGTCAGCTGACGTTCTCGAGAACGCCCGCAGCCCCCATGCCGCCTCCTACACACATCGTCACCAGCCCGTAGCGGGCGTTGCGGCGTTTCATCTCGTAGATGAGCGATGCCGTGAGCTTTGCCCCGGTGCAGCCGAGCGGGTGCCCGAGAGCGATGGCTCCGCCATTCACGTTCACGCGGACGGGGTCGAGCCCAGCCTGCGCGATGACCGCGAGGGCCTGCGCAGCAAAGGCCTCGTTCAGCTCGATCACGTCGATGTCTTCGAGCTTCAACCCCGCCAGGCGCAGCGCCTTTGGGATGGCATGCACGGGGCCGATGCCCATCTCCTCCGGGGCGCAGCCCGCAGTAGCGAAGCTGACGAAGCGCGCGAGCACCGGGATATTGCGTTCCTTTACAAGCCTGCCGGAGACGACAACAGCCGCGGCGGCGCCATCCGAAGTCTGCGAGGAGTTCCCTGCCGTCACCGTACCCTTCGCATGGAAGACCGGTTTCAGCTTGGCGAGTGCTTCGGCCGATGTATCTGCACGCGGGCCTTCGTCACGAGAAAAAGTGGAAGTCTTCGTTTCGGGTCTGGCAGGATTTGCCGAGGGCGTGGTATTTGTCACCGCTACCGGCACAATTTCGTCGTCGAACTTACCGGCAGCCAGCGCGGCCACGGCGCGCTCGTGGCTTCGCAGGGCAAAGGCGTCGGCCTGCTCGCGCGTGATGCCGTACTTCCGCGCCACATTTTCCGCAGTGAGTCCCATGGAGAGATAGGTCTCGGCATGGTGATCCATGAGCCAGGGATTGGCGCTGAACTTATTGCCTGCGCCGGGGATCATGCTCATCGACTCGGTGCCGCCGGCGATGGCCGCATCGGCTCGCCCGGCGCGGATGGTATCAGCGGCAAGGGCGATGGCCTGCAGTCCCGATGAGCAGAAGCGGTTGATGGTCATAGCAGAGATTTCGAACGGAAGCCCGGCACGCAGGCTTGCGATGCGCGCGACATTGGTGCCCTGCTCCGCCTCGGGCATCGCACAGCCGAGGATCACATCTTCGACATCGCGGGCTTCGAGCATCGGCACGCGGTCCAGTGCGCCGCGAATCGCGAAGGCTGCGAGGTCATCGGGACGCGTCGTTGCCAGCGTCCCCCTTGGCGCTTTTCCCACCGCCGTTCTCACCGCTGCCGCTATGTAGACGTCCTCTTCCGAGCCTTCGCGCACCCTGCACCTCCGCGCACGCCATCATACGCGCGCGCACGCCATCCCGGCTGGAAGTCAGGAGCCTGCGCCGCTCGCGGCCACGGCCCACTTGCCATCGTGGAAGTAATGCACCGTGCTCGAACGCTCTACGTTGGCATCGGTGATGCCGGAATGATCGGCGAGCGGAGATCCCTTCCCCATGGCCGCGGTTACCTGCGAGGCAGGAGCCACAGAGATGCCCCACGCCGAGCCATATTGCCCGACTAACTCCGAGCCGAGCCACAGCGCGTCGGACTGCCGGCGCAGCGCCATGGCCACACCGGGATGCGATCCGAAAAAGACCAGCAGCGTTGTGTTTCCGCCCGCCGAGCAGAGGACTGCCCAGTCACTCGATCCCTGCTTTTCAAAGGAGCCCTGGATGACGTTCTCCGGCTGCCGCGCCTCGTAGGTCTGCGGCACCATGCATTCGCGCTGCTCGAGTGTTTTCACGACGGCAGGGGGAAGCTGCGGATAGGCATCGAGCGGCATGAGCCGGATGCGATAGGCGACCTCGCGGCCATCGGCAAGCTGCGTGTGGCCGGTCTCGATCTGCTCGCCGCCCTCCTGCGCCAGCGCTGCCGTCCGCCACAGGGGCAGAAGCAGCAGCGCCAGTATTGTTCCTGTCTTGCGCACGTTCTCTTACGCTCCCAGAATGCTCTTATAGGAGTTGCGGTCGAGCCAGTCGCCCGCGCCCTCGAGCAGAGCCTGCAGGTAGCGGATACCGGCGTGCGGCAGCCGTACCAGCATACGTCCGGCGCGCACGTCATCCAGCTCGCGCAGCGAGGAGATGGAGTCGAAGCTCGACACCGCATCTTCACGAAGATCGGGCAGTTCACCGGCGATGCCCACGACAAGTCCCTCGCGGAAGCCGTAGCCGATGCCGACCGAGCGCTGATCGAGGCGCAGATAGGCGGGCTGGTAGCGGGCGATGCGCTCATAGGCGTCGAAGAGGGTCAGCGCGCTGGTGAGTTCATCGAAATCGGCGTAGAGAAGCACCGGGCCTTTTTCCGTCGAGATGAAGAACTCGATTCCCTTGGCGAAGCTTTCGGCGAACTCGTCGTGCTCTTCCTGCACATGTTCGGTATCGCCGGAGAGCTCTTCCCCGGCATCGTCGGGGCCGGTTGTCTTCGGCGCATTCGGCTCGGGCGGGTGTGTAATGTCGACCGCGAGCACGCAGGTGACGCGCAACCGCTCGCAGAGCGAGGGCTCTGTGCCCTCCGGCTCGACCAGATGATTCCGCCGCAGCACGACGGCATTCGGTTTTTCGAGCAGGGTGCGCAAGCGGGTCGCCGGGACCGGCGCGATGGTCTCGGCAATCCTTAACTCCAATGCAGGCATTCCACCTCCGGACGGGATGCCGCCTCAGTTCCGCAACGGCTTCCCATTCTGCAGAGTATAGGCAATCCGCTCCTGCGTCTTGCGTTCACCGCATAGAGAGAGGAATGCTTCGCGCTCGAGGTCGAGCAACTGCTGCTCCGTGATCAAGGCGCCAGGCGTCACTGCGCCGCCGCAGAGGATGCGGGCGATGTGATTGGCAACTGTCACGTCGTGGTCGCTGATGTACTCGGCCTGCCGCATGAGGTAGACGCCGAGTTTGAGCGTGGCCAGCATGCTCTCACCGGGCGCAGGCAGCACGCGGGGCTGCGGAGGCGCGTAGCCCGCATCGGCCAGGGAGATGGCCGTTTCGCGCGCGTCAAGGAGCAGGCGCTCGCGGCTCAGGCTTATCGGATCGGTCGCGGTCAGCAGGTCCAACGTACGGGCTTCAGCAGCCGAGGTCGAGACTTTGGCCATCGCCATGGTTTCGAAGCGCTGGCGCAACGCCGCCTGCAGTTCGCCGGAGATGGCAAACTTCAATGGTGCCGCTGCCGGATCGAGCCCTGAAGCGGCGCGGGCAGCATCGGCTGCATGCAGGGCCATCTCCTTGGTGCCGCCGCCTGCGGGGACGAGGCCGACACCCGCTTCCACGAGCCCCATGTAGAGTTCGGCATGAGGATGACGCCGGGACGCGTGCAAGGCGATCTCCGCGCCGCCGCCGAGCGTCAGCCCGAAGGGCGCGACGACCACGGGCCGAGGGCAGAACTTGATCGCGGAGGTCATCCGCTGGAAGGCGCGGATCATCGCCTCGACCTCATCCCATTCACCCTCCTGGCAGGAGAGCAGGAGCTGCATCAGGTTCGCGCCGACGGAGAAGTCCGAGGCGTCGCCGCTGATGACGAAGCCGCGGAAATTGCGCACGGCATCGCTGTCCGGGGTCAGGGTCTGCGCCACAAGCGAGAGGATGTCTCCTCCGATGGCGTTCTTCTTCGAGTGCAGCTCAAGCAGCGCAATGCCCTCGCCGATGTCGAGCAGCGAGCAGCCGGGATTCCTGCGGATGAGCCTGCCCGCGCGGCGAAAGGTCGCCGCCGAGGCTACGCCATCGGGCACAACAATAGGAGTGTAGGACTTCTTCGAAGGGTTGAAGACGAGGCGGGTTGCGCCTTCGTCCTGATACCAACTTGCATTTCCCGAGGCCAGCAGCGCTTCGGCCTGCGGACTGACCGGCAGACCTTTAGTGCGCATCTTTTCGATGACCTGCGGAAGGCCTGCGGCGTCCCACATCTCGAACGGCCCCAGCTCCCAGTTGAAGCCCGCACGCATGGCCCGATCGATCTCCGCAGCGGAATCGGCAATCTCTGGCAGCACATCGGCAGCGTAGTTCCAGATGGCGGTGAGCAGCGCGAAAAGGAAGACGCCCGCACGGTCCGTTTCCGGATTGCCCTGGCCTGCATCACCCTGCACGATCAGCCGCAGGCGTTCGGCGGCCGTTTCGGCATTCTTTGCCATGTCGACCGCCGCGAACTTCGGCCTATCCACCGCGCGGTACTCGAGCGTATGCCAGTCAAGCGCGAGCCTGTTCTTCTTCGGATCTGCGATAGACGGGTCTTTCTTATAGAAGCCCTGACCTGCCTTATCCCCCAGCCATCCGCGCTCGAGCATGGTCACGACGAAGGGAGGAAGGTCCACGACGCCGGCATCCTGCTCGCCTGCAGCGGCCTTGGCCTCGGCAAAGTTGCCGGCAACATGTGCGAGCACATCGAGACCGACGAGGTCCGCGAGGCGGAAGGTGCCGGTGCGCGGCCATCCAATGACCGAGCCGGTCAGCGCGTCTACCTCTTCGATGGTCAGCCCTTGCTCCTGCATCAGGCGCACGGCGGTCAACATGGCGAAGGTGCCGATACGATTGGCAATGAAGCTGGGCGTATCGCGGGCCGTGACGACGGTCTTGCCCAGGCGGCGGGCGATGATCTGCGCGAGCGATGCGACAAGCTGCGGATCGCTTTCGGCTGTGGAGATGACCTCGACCAGCCGCATGTAGCGGGGCGGATTGAAGAAATGCACGCCGAACCAGCGGCGGCGGAAACCGGCGTTCATCTTTGCCGCGATGGACGCGATGGGAAGGCCGCTGGTGTTGGTCGTGACGACGGCATCAGGCCTGAGATAAGGCACGATCTTTTCGAGAAGCGCCTGCTTGATGGCGAGATTCTCGGTGACGGCCTCGATGACCCAGTCGCAATCCTTTAATCGATGCAGATCGTCGTCGAAGTTTCCGGTGGTGATGCGGCCTGCGCTCGCTGCTTCATAGAAAGCGGCCGGCTTCGACTTCAGCAGCCCTGTAACCGCGCCGGAGGCTGCGGAGCTGCGTGCGCCCTCCTTCCCCGGCACATCGAGCAACACTACCGACACGCCAGCGTTGGCCAGGTGAGCGGCGATGCGCGATCCCATGGAACCCGCGCCCAACACGGCCGCGCGACCGAGGAGAAACGGCGTGGTGCCCTGCGTCGGGTCGATCTCCCGATGGTCCTGCTGCACTTCGGCTGTTGCCATAGCGACTCTGGTCCTGTGGCGGGCGTCTTAAGAGCAGGCCCGCGGCACGCGGGAAGGATACGTATGCCGTTTTGCACCGGTCAAGCCGATGACGGTTTTCCTGCATCTCACCTGCAACCGGCGGATTCTTCGAGTTATTTCTATCCGCTCCTTCTACAATTCCGCCACTCCTCCGCCGTTTTCGTCCGGAAAGGAAACCCGTTTGCGCCTCCACCGTCTCCTGAGTCTGTTCGCCCTCGCCACCGCTCTCATTCCCGCTGCTGCGCATGCGCAGGATCGTGTTCCCCCGAATGAACTGCGGCCGCTTGCGCATCCGGAGAGCCGGGGCAGCGTTCACCTGTGGGTTCGCAACGGGCTCTTTCACGTGATGGATGGTGTAGTCGTCACCGTTCCCCGCATGGATGGCTGGATGGTTCCACGTGGCAACCAGATCATCTCGCTCGACGACAAGAAATCTTTCATCCTGCAGATCACCTCCGGCGAGACGCATCTGAAGGCAAAAGACCTCTCCGAGCTGCTGAACAGCTATCTGCTGCCCCACGCCAAAGCACCGATCAAGCACATCGACGTGACGTTCGAGAATGGCCGCATCGTCGTAAAGGGCGAGCTGCAAAAGGTGATCCCGATCCCCTTCTCCGGGAGCGGTACGATCGCCGTGGCCGATGACGACGATCTGCGTGTCCACTTCGACGAACTCAAGGTCGCGGGCATCATCAAGAAGGGTGTGCTTGACGCACTCGGGATCAAGCTGGCCTCAGTCGCCCAGCCGCGCAAGTCGTCGCGCTTCTATATCGACGGCAATGACATCATCCTGCCCATTAACGCGCTCTTTCCGCCGCCACGCGTGACCGGCCGGATCACCGGCGTGCGCATCGAAGGCGATGCACTGGTGCAGACCTTTGGCGATCCGAAGGCCACTTTTCCCCCGCCGCCGACTCCGGCTGCGAATTATCTTTATTTCCGGGGCGGGCGCATGAAGTTCGGCAAGTTCCTCATGAACGACGCCGAGCTCGAGCTGGTCGATAAGACGCCGTCGAACAGCTTCGACTTTTCGCTCGATCATTATGTGGAGCAGATCCAGGCCGGATATTGCCAGCTGACCTCGAACCTCGGGCTGCTGGTCTACATGCCGGACTTCGGTTCGCTGCATGTCGCCGCGACACAGAAGCCCGTCGAGCCCGGGAAGTAATAAGGAACACGTTTCCTCGCCCTTCCATGACATACTGACCCCGCAAGCTCTGCATGCTGTTGCCGGAGCCGCTCGTCGTTCCGCAGTTCACTCTTGCAAGGAGCCCAGGGATGTCCTCCACCCAGCAGCGTCCCGGCGGCATTACGCTCGCCGCCATCATTCTCAGCCTCATGACCCTTTTCGGGGTCGTCTGCCTGCTTGGCGCCATTTTCGCGCTCTTCCTCACTCACAATCCCATCGTGCCGCGCGTCGGCGCGGTGCGGACCGCCATCGCCGGCTTCGATCTTGTGCTGCTGCTCTTTCTTCTCTGGTGCGCGTGGACGATCGTGGGCCTCTTCCAGCTTCGCCCCGGCGCGAGAATCTCGATGATTGCGATCGGAGCCATCGACCTGATTGTCTTTGCAGTCTTCTCCGGACTGATGCTGCTGGCGCGCGTGAACCCACTGGTGGCAGGCATGGATGCCCATCCCAACCCGGCGATGCCGGTGCATATCGGGCTGACGCTGCTGTTCCTCGCGTTCGTCTATGGCGTCTTCGCGCTGATCGGCCTCTGGTGGCTGGTCTACTTCAACCTGCGGACTGTCCGCCTTGCCTTTGCCGCACCCGCCGCGTTTGACACCCTGAATTCCGCCGGTTAGCGTCAAACCAGAGAACCGGCCTCGCGCCGGTTCCATACATTCGGGATCGAGGTTTCATGCGATATCTCCCTGCCGCACGCCACGCTGCGCGCGCCCTCACTCTCGGCTCCTGCCTGCTGATCGCGCTGGAAGGCCTGACGCCCGTCACCGCTTTTGCCCAGACGAAGACGCAGACCGCCGCCAGCGCCGACGCTTCGACCTCACCTGCACGCTTCCTCTCGGACTTTGAGAAGCGCGTGACCGTGAAAGTGCTGCCGAACGGCCTCACGCTGATGATCTGCGAACGGCCCGAGGCTCCGGTCTTCTCCTACTTCACGATTGTGGATGCGGGTGATGCGAACGATCCGGGCGGCCAGTCCGGTCTCGCGCATATGTTCGAGCACCTGGCCTTCAAGGGGACCAAGGACATCGGCACCACAGATTATGCCGCCGAGAAGGTTGCGCTCGACAAGGTGGAAGCTGCTTACGCCGCGTATGACGCCGAGTATCGGAAACGCGTCGGCCAGGATCCGGCGAAGTTGAAGCAGTTGCACGAAGCCTTCGTCGCCGCGCAGAAGGACGCTCAGCAGTACGTGATCCCGAACGAGTTCACGGAGATTGCCGAGGCCAACGGCGCGAGCGGCCTGAACGCCGAGACCAGCCTGGATGCCACGCAGTATTTCTGGAGCATGCCTCAGAACCGGCTCGAGCTCTGGGCTTACATGGAGAGCGACCGCATCGCCAACCCCGTGCCGCGCGAGTTCTACAAAGAGCGCGACGTGGTAATGGAAGAGCGCCGCATGCGTGTCGACTCGAACCCCATCGGCCGCATGGTGGAGCAATTCCTGGCGGCGGCGTATGTCGCGCATCCGTATCATCGGCCGAATGTGGGCTGGGCCAGCGAGCTCAACCAGATCACCGCGACCGAGGCCGAGGCCTTCCACAAGAAGTACTACGTGCCGTCGAACATCACCGTGGCCGTGGTCGGCGATGTGAAGCCGAGCGACATGCCGATGCTCGAGAAATATTTTGGCGCGATCCCCGCAGGGCCGAAGCCCGAGGAGATGACGACTGTCGAACCGCCGCAGACCGCCGAGCGCTCGGTCATTATCAAGGACCCATCGCAGCCGCTTTATCTTGAGGGCTATCACCGGCCGGATTACCGCGATCCCGATGACGCGGTGTACGACGCAATCCAGGACATCTTCTCGAACGGCCGCACCTCGCGGCTCTATCGCTCGCTGGTGCGCGACCAGCAGATCGCTGCCGAGGCTGAGGGCTTCAGCGGCTTCCCCGGCGACAAGTATCCCGGACTCTTCGCTTTCTTTGCTGTGCCGAACCAGGGCCACACGCCGGATGAACTGCGCACCTCTATCCACAAGGAGATCGAGAAGCTGAAGACGACCGACGTCTCCGATGCGGAACTTGCCATGTTCAAGACCCGCGCTCGCGCCGGTCTGCTGCAGGGTCTCGGCGACAACGAAGGACTTGCCGAACAGCTGGCAATCTATCAATTGAGGTACGGAGACTGGCGCGAGCTCTTCAACCAGCTGCAGAAGATCGACGCCGTGTCGAAGGCCGATATCCGGCGCGTCGCCAACAAGGTATTCGTCTCCACCAACCGCACCTATGCCGTGGTTGAAACCGCTGCGCCGCAGCAGGCGGCGAACGGGGGTGCGCAGTGATCGGTTCCTATCGCATGTATCGGTTTGCCTCGGCGCTTCTCGCGGCCACTCTCGTTACCGGCTCTGCCTTCGCGCAGGAGCAGAAGACCACCACCGTTCCGCCGGATGCTAAGGCGGCGCGCCAGCCCGAACCGTGGACGAAGATTCCCATCCCGCAGCTTGCGGACTTCCATCCGCAGCAGCCGAAACGCATCGAGCTGAAGAACGGCCTCGTAATCCTTCTGCAGGAAGACCATGAGCTACCTTTCATCAGCGGCAACATCGACATCCGCGGCGGCTCGCGCGATGTGCCAGCGGCAAAAACCGGCCTCATCGGTCTTTATGGAGATACGTGGCGCACCAGTGGCACGCCAACACAGGATGGCGACAAGCTCGATGACAAGCTCGAGGCCATGGCCGCCAAGGTGGAAACCGGTGGCGACATCGACTCGACTTCTGTCTCTTGGTCGTGCCTGACCAAGGATGAAGACGAGGTCTTCGGCATCGCGCTCGACGTGCTGGAGCACCCGGCCTTCAAGGCGGACAAACTCATGCTGGCCAAGCAGCAGGCCGTCTCGGGCATCGTTCGCCGCAATGACGAGGTGCAGGAGGTTGCGCAGCGCGAGGCCACAAAGCTCGTCTTCGGCGCGGACAGCCCATACGCCCGCCAGCCGGAGATTGCCTCGGTCATGTCGATCACGCTTGAGGATCTGAAGGCGTGGCACGAGAAGACTGTGGTTCCGAACGACATCATCATTTCGGTGGAAGGCGACTTCAACGCGGAGGATATGGAGCACAAGCTTCGCGCAGCGTTTGAAGGCCTGCCACGCGGCGCAGCATGGCCCAAGCCGGCGAACGAGTTTCCCGGACCGAAGCCTGGCCTCTACGTCATCAACAAGCCGGACGTGAACCAGAGCAACGTGTGGATCGTCGGTCTCGGCACAGAGCGCAACAATCCGGATTACTACGCGCTTGCAGTGATGAACGAGATCTTCTCCGGCGGCTTCGGTTCGCGCCTCTTCCAGGATGTCCGCACCCGACTCGGCCTTGCCTACTCGGTGAGCGGCGGATACGGCGCGTCTTACGATCATCCCGGCATGTTCTACACCGCCGCGCTGACCAAGAGCGAGAGCACCGTGGCCGCGACCAAGGCGATGCTCGACCAGATCAACAAGCTCAAGACCGAGCCCTTCACCGATGCGGAGCTGGTAAGCGCAAAGGACCAGTTGCTGAACTCGTTCATCTTCCGCGTCGACAGCAAGGACAAGGTGCTGACCGAAGCCTCGACACTCGAGTTTTACGGCTATCCGCCGGACTTCCTCGAGAAGTACCGCGCCGCGATCGAATCGGTGACCACCGCCGACCTCGCCCGGGTGGCGAAGAAGTACATCGACCCCTCGAAGCTTGCCATCCTGGTCGTCGGCAACCAGACGGAGTTCGGCACACCGCTCTCCGACCTGAACATGGGACAACCGCATCCCGTGGACATCACCATCCCCATGCCTGCGGCGATGCGGCAGCAGATGGAACAACAGGGACCGGGCAACTGATCCTGAAGTTCCGAACCACTTCGAAGCCTGCGGATGCCGCAGGCTTCGTCGCGTAGGCCTCATCCCGCGCGTCATCACGAGGGCGCGCCATCACGTAGGATGGACTCGTTCCGTCTCTGTCCCTTTTTCAATGTTTTCAGGGAGCACGCATGAACCGCCGATATTTCCTCCGCAGCGCTGCCGCATCCGCGCTTGCCGCTCCGCTGGCCCACGCGCTGCCCGCCAGAGCCATGCAACCAGGAGCCATACAACCAGGCGCTACGCAGCCGCTTACGATCACACTCAACGGCAACGCCGCAACGAAACCGGTTCCGCGCTCCTTTATTGGGCTCAGCTATGAGCTGGCTCAGCTCACCGAACCGGCTTTCTTCTCGAAGGAGAATCACGGCCTGATTGCGGCCTTTCACCAACTGAGTCCGCAGGGCGTGCTGCGCCTTGGCGGCAACAGCAGCGAGTTCTGCTGGTTTCAGGATTCCCCATCGACGCCCGCGCCAAAGTTGCACGTGCCGACGGGCAACATCTCCGCCAACTGGATGCCGCACCGGCTCTTCGCCATCTCGCCGCAGGCTGTCGACAACCTTGCCGGCTTTCTCGATGCGACGGGCTGGCAGGTGATCTACGGCGTAAACTTCGGCAACAGCTCGCCGGAGCGCGCGGCCGTGGAGGCCGCATACGCGGCGAAGCGCCTCGGCAGCCACCTGATCTTCTTCCAGATTGGCAACGAGCCGGACTTCTATCGTGACTCCAACAACGGTACCCGTCCTGCAGGATGGGACTTCCCCGACTATGCACGCGAGTGGCTGGCCTTCGCACGCGCCATCGCTGCGGCCGTGCCCGGCGCACGCTTCGGCGGCCCGGATGTCGGCGCTTCTTCTGACTGGATTACGCGCTTTGCCGCTGAGGTCGCGCCGCAGCTGGGAGACAGCCTCGTCGCCGTGACCGGGCATTATTACGCTGAGGGGCCGCCGGACGATCCGCGCGTGACATCGACGCGCCTGCTTGCGGGCAATCCCGCCGTGAGGAAAGATACCGAAGCCGTGGTGGCTGCGGCAGAGGCGCATCATCTGGTCTATCGCATGACCGAGGGCAACTCCTGCTATCGCGGCGGTAAGCCGGGCATGAGCAATGCCTTCGCCTCCTCTTTGTGGGCCGGTGATTATCTTCTCGAGCTGGCATCGCTTGGCTGCGCGGGCGTGAATCTGCATGGCGGGGATAGCCGCTTCCTCACGGCCAGCCTTGGAGACCACACGCCGGGCCGCGATGTGGCGAAGGGGCACGAGACACGCAGCGGCGGCTTCTACACACCGATCGACTCGGAGCTGAACCAGCCTGTCCGGCTGATGCCGATCGCGTATGGCATGCTCATCGCACAGCAGTTCGCGGGAGCGACCATGCTCGAGACGAGCCTGCAGACAGAGGCCAACATCACGGCCTATGCCGCACGCACGGCGAAGGGCTACCTGGTAGCCGTTTTCAACAAGGATGAATCCACCGCGGCGGACCTGGCGATCGCCTTGCCTGCCGATGCGGCACCGCGCGCCACAGCCTGGCGGCTCGAAGGTCCGGCCCTGGATGCGACCACCGGCATCACGCTCGCGGGCGCATCCCTCGATCTCCAGCAGAAATGGGCGCCGCGTCATATTGAGAAGGTGCAGGTTCGCGGTAGCTCAGCTCGTATTCACCTTTCCGCTGCCAGCGCGGCGCTGGTTTTTCTGGAGTCATTCCCCCGATAGACGGGGACGCATCCAATTTTGCATAGCAACAGTCAACGACTACACCTGAAACCCTAACCCCTATACCCTATTTCTTATATGCAACTGGCAATTGTCATTATGGCGGCGGGCAAAGGCACCCGCCTCAAGTCCAAGCGTCCCAAGGTTCTCCACGAGATCGGCGGCCAGGCGCTGCTGCGTCATGTCATCCGCGCCGCCAGCCACATTGTGCCGCCCAGCGACATCTACGTCGTTGTCGGCCACCAGGCTGCACGCGTGGAAGATGCGGTCCGCGACACCGGCGTGCACTTTATCCATCAGCACGAGCAGCACGGCACCGGGCATGCGATCCAGACGGCTCAGTCCGCCGTGAGCCGTTACGAGAACATCCTCGTACTCTCCGGCGACGTGCCCCTGCTCAAGAGCAACACCATCGCCCAGGTACGGGATTTCCATATCTTCGAACGCGCGGCGATGACCATCCTTACTGCTGTGCCAGAAAACGCCATCGGTTACGGCCGCGTGATCCGCAAAGAGCCGGGCTCGAACGATGTCTCGGCGATCGTCGAGCAGAAGGCTCTGACATCGGAGCAGGCGAAGGTCGGCGAGATCAACTCGGGCATCTATGCCTTCCGTACCGAACCACTCTTCGCTCATCTCGGCGAGCTGAAAAACGAAAATGCTCACGGGGAGCTTTATCTCACCGATATGGCGGGCCTTCTGGTCCATGCCGGGGAGCGCGTACTTGCCATCCAGGCAGGTAACCCCGTCGAGGTTCTGGGCGCGAACACCATCGCCGAAATGATGGAGCTCGACCGCGAGATACGCCTCGAAACCGCACGCCGCCTGATGAGCGAGGGCGTCACGATCCTGCGGCCGGAGACGACCGTGATCGACGCCAGCGTCGAAGTCAGTCCGGATACGGTGATCGAGCCCTTCGTGCAGCTGCTGGGCGATACCAAGGTGGGCGAGGATTGCCGCATCCGCTCCTACTCCGTAGTCGAGAACACCACGATTGCCGATCGCGTAACCGTGCGCCAGGGCTGCGTCATCAGCGGCGCAAGGATCGGCACAGGCGCGCTGCTCGGGCCTTATGCACACATCCGCCCGGAGAGCGAAGTCGGTGAGGATGCGCACGTAGGCAACTTCGTCGAAACCAAGAAGGTGGTGTTGGGCAAAGGCTCGAAGGCCAATCACCTCACATATCTTGGCGACGCGATCATCGGAGACGGAACGAACATCGGTGCCGGCGTCATCACCTGCAATTATGACGGCGTGAACAAGCACACCACGTCTATCGGCGACGGTGTTTTCGTAGGCAGCGACACAACGCTGGTTGCGCCGATCTCCGTGGGCAATGGCGCGTACATCGCCGCCGGGTCGTCGATTACCGAGGATGTGCCGGAGGGCGCACTGGCTCTTGCCCGTTCCCGGCAGACCACCAAGCCTGGATGGGCTACGACCAAGAGCGCGGTTGCGAAGAAGAAGCTGTCCCTGAATCACTAAAAGA
Source organism: Silvibacterium sp. (assembly GCF_047605705.1). Taxonomy (NCBI): domain Bacteria; kingdom Pseudomonadati; phylum Acidobacteriota; class Terriglobia; order Terriglobales; family Acidobacteriaceae; genus Silvibacterium; species Silvibacterium sp. The sequence goes on from NZ_JASGFD010000018.1 coordinate 55,295, forward strand.
GGACTGCCTTTGCGGCAGATTGCAGGACAAAGGAAGGCGCGCACCGTCAGAGGCGCGCCTTCAAACTTTATGCCGATGGTTCAGATTAGGAACGGCGCGGAGATTCCGCTCCAGTGGAATCAGGCAGCGGCCGAGGCGTCGTTCCGGCCCTCGCTGAGGGCCTTGCGCAGGCGCAGGCGCGCGGTGAAGAGCCCGCGATTGACCTGCGGCTCTGTCATTTCGAGCAGCTTCGCGATGGCTGCCGGGGTGTAGCCTTCCACATCACGCAAAAGGTAGAGCAGACGCTCTGACGGCGGCAACGTAGCGATCGCCTCTTCCAACTCCGTGCGCTTGACGTTGCGCCCCATCTGCCCTGGAGCGATGTCTGCGGAGTCCGGCGCGAGCGCGGTGATTTCACGCAGAGGAAACATGGTCTGCAGGTGTCCGACCAGCGCAGCGTCGACATCCTGAGCCTCGGGTTCCGCTTTTTTCCGGAAGGCGGCGATGAAGGTCTCACCGAGAAGATTCTCGGCTGCGATTTCATTGCCCGTCATGTAGTAGGAGAGCGCAAAAATACGGTGCCGGTGGCTGTCGAAAATATCGCGCCTGCGATCCTCTGCCCGCTGCGCCTGTCTCTGCGTCAGCGTAACCCGTGCCGTACCCGCCCCTTCGATCAGCTTCTCAAACTCGAACAAGTCTTACTCCGCCTTATTTTCGACAGCCATCGTCCGGAACAGTCCTGTCTCGCCCATGGTACCGGGAAAACCGCCGCGGGACAGCGTCTAATGCCATTTCGCACTGGAAAACGTTTATTGTCCTGATGAGATGAAAATCGCCAGCTTGCTTTGAAGCGCGGCCACAGGAAGCAGGAAATCACTTGTTACTTGAATTGATTAGATGAAACTGAAGGAAATGGGTTGCCATGAGACAACGTTTGACATTGTGATGTCGTTTTCCTCATTCTCTCGTAGCAACTGTTGTCACCAGTGCACACCGGAACGGTATCATCGTAGAGTTACAACGGAGACAGATGGCGGCTGAACGCATTCTGATCGTCGATGACGAGCCCTACGTACGCGCAGTCATGTGCGCCATGCTCGAAATCTGTAATTACGAACCTGTCCTGGTTTCCAATGGCCTTGAGGCCATTGAGCGGATCGAAAACGACGCTCCGTACGATCTGATCCTCTCCGATATCATGATGAGCGGCCTGGACGGCATCGGGTTGCTCGAGCGCGTGCGCACGCTCGAGCCCGATGTACCGATGGTCATGGTCACCGCCATTCACGATATCGGCGTGGCGATCTCCGCCATGCGCAAGGGCGCATACGATTACCTGCTGAAGCCGTTCGAGAAGGAACAGCTCCTGGCCACGGTGAAGCGGGCGCTCGAATATCGCCGCCTGGTGCGGCAGAATGCCATGTACCAGCAGAATCTCGAGCAACTGGTGGAAGCGCGCACCGAGATGCTGCATCACGCCATGGCTGATCTCGAGCGCTCTTATGACATCACGCTCGAGGCACTCGGCGATGCGCTGGATCTCAAGGACGCCGAGACCGAAGGCCATTCGAAGCGCGTGACCGCGTACACCATTGCCCTGGCCCGGGCCATGAACGTGGATTCAGCCAGCATTCGCATCATTGCCCGCGGCGCTTATCTTCACGACATCGGCAAGATGGCGATTCCGGACTCGATCCTGCTGAAGCCCGGCAAACTGGATCTGCATGAACAGGCCATGATGCGGGAGCATTGCATGCGCGGTTACCAGATCGTGCGCAAAATCCCCTTCCTGCAGGGCGCCGCTGAGATCGTCTACAGCCACCAGGAGCATTACGACGGTTCCGGCTATCCGCGCGGCCTGCGCGGCGACCAGATTCCACTGGGAGCGCGTATCTTCGCTGTAGCCGACACACTCGACGCCATCACCTCGGACCGCCCTTACCGGCGAGCCAACTCCTTCGAGGCTGCCCGTAAGGAGATCAAGCGCTGCGCCGGCACCCAGTTCGACCCGGCCGTGGTCAAAGCCTATCTCTCGCTGCCGGACAAAATCTGGATCGATCTCCGCGCTGAAATCAACCGCCAGGACCGCCTCAGCCCCATCTCATTCGGAAGCGCATCCCAAAATAAACAGGTTCCAACCGGAACCGATTCCTAAACGAAGCGCCGAGGTTTGCCATGCCCCTCTTTTCATCCGAACAGATCCAAGCTCGCCTGAAGTCTCTTCCGGAATGGAAGCTGGAAGATGGCGTGATTGTCCGCGAATTCGAGTTCGGAGACTTCGCCCTGGCAATCAGCTTTGTGAACGCGGTCGCCGAGCAGGCGGAGCAGGCGGGGCATCATCCGGATATCGACATCCGTTACAACCGCGTGCGCCTGGCGCTGACCTCTCACGATGCAGGCGGACTCACGAACCGGGATTTCGACCTGGCCGACGCGATCAACGCTCTGTAACAGACTCCAGACAGAGGAAGCGCTACTTCTGGTCAGTAGCCGGAATCCTCGCCTGCGTCTTCCGCCTCACGGCGCCGAATCTCGGAAAGCGTCTTTCTCTCCCAGAAAGCCACCGCTAGCCCCCCGAAGATCGCTGAGCCGGCAAAAAAGAGCAGCGTCCTGCCGATCTTTCTGCTGGAACGGCCCCTTCTTTCCTTCGCGGCCTCCACTGTTCCGGACTTCTGGGCGTCTGAAGATCCGTTGCTTGCGGATTCCCGTTCTACATTTTTCTGCATGGTCATGCTCTCTACGGTGGCATTCGATCCCAAAAAGTTTGCCCTCTACACAAAATGGAAAACTTTTTTCGGGAAATCTGCGTCTGAATAGGTGTACAGATTTGCAGGAAGAGCGATTAATGGCTTTAGAATCAGCACATACGTTCTTCCAGAAATCAGAATCGCTCGATACAAAAAAATCGATATACCATTTGCAAGAATCGAGCATCTGATTTATTGTAGAAACATGTTGGACAGGTTGAGCGGTGCTCCCAGCCAATAGAGAGATTAAGTTGCGTCACTGGCCTCCCGGCACGGATCCCCAAGGTTCGTGCCGTCTTTTTTTGTTTGTGCCAGAAAATGCTACCAGTTATCTGTTTTGCATTGCCCGGTACGCGGCATTCCGGCGCGATTTATCCTAATTCCTGACATCACGCAGGTTACCTTGCTGCGAGACCGCCTTGGGCCTGCGCATTCCCTATTCCGGAGCTGACTTGCGCCGACTATTACTCACCCTCGCCCTTGCTCTCGTTACCGTCGCCGGCTACGCCCAATGGGCCAATCCAATCGACAATATTCCGGCATATCACTCCGCGCCTCCAGCCAAGGGCGAAGCGCTACCGCCGATTCTTTCCGGCAGCCAGCTTACGGGTCCTTATTTCCGCTATCCATGGCAGGTTGAGGTCTACCACGAGGCCGCGAAGATTCCCCAGGTCATCTATCAGCTTCCCTGCTTCTGCCGCTGCGACCGGGCTCTGGGCCATACCAGTCTGCACAGCTGCTTCTCCTCACTGCACGGCGCGGAATGCTCGACCTGCGCCAAGGAAGGCGCATATGCCTACAAGATGACGAAGCTGGGCAAAACGCCGGAGGAGATCCGCCACGGCATCGAGCGCGGCGAGTATGAGCAGATCGATCTCGAGAAAATCGGCAAGTCGTAATTCCTATTGCAGGCAAGAAGGCCGCGTCCCCATCCGAGGACGCGGCCTTTCTGCGTTCAGCTGGCGTCAGTTCGTCCGCAGGGCGACCAGCGGGTCGATCCGTGAGGCACGGCGCGCGGGGAGGTATCCGGCCAGCAGGGCGACCAGGCCTAACACCACGGCCATCCCGGCAAAGGTGGCCGGATCGGTGGGCTCAGTTCCGTAGAGGAGACTGGCGATCATCTTCGCGACGCCGAGCGAAACCAGGCCGCCAAGAACCAATCCAAAAGCCGCCAGCAACATCGTCCTCCGGATGACCGTGAGCTGTACCCGGCCCATGGTCGCGCCGAGTGCCATACGTATGCCGATCTCCTTCGATTGCTGGGTGACACCGTAGGAGATGACGCCGTAGATACCCAGCGAGGCCAGCAGCAGGCCGAGACCGGCGAAGCTGCCCACCAGCACCACGAAGAAGCGCCGCGGCGAGGTGGCATGATCGACGATCCGCTGCAGTGGACGTAGTTCCGTCGCAGGCTGCGACGGATTTAACTGACGCAGAACATTCAGGACCATCGGCTGTAGAGTGCCCGCCGGCAATGCGCTGCGCACGACGAGAGACTGGTCATTCGGCCCAAATTGCGTGAGCTGCAGATAGCTCTGGACACCTGGTTTGCCTTCCACGTCGCTCTCGTGCACGTCATCGATCACCCCGATGACCCGCGCATCGTCTCCGCCGACGTTCGCCATCCGCCCAATGGGATCCAGTCCCGGCCACAATTCGTCCGCTCCGGCCTTATTCAGGATGACGACCTTCTGATTCTTCGGGCCGTCCTGCCAGCTGAAATCGCGCCCCTCACGCAGCCGCATGCCAATCGCCTGCAGATAGCCGGGGGTGACCAGGTAGACAAGGGTGCCGGACTCCCGCTGCTTCTTCACATCTTCCCCGACGGTATGGATGCCCCAGCCGCGATTTCTTTCGAGCGGCAGGTTGTCGGAGACACCGGCCACCTGAACGCCGGGGATCGCCTGCACCTTACCGAGCATGGCCTGCAGGATCGCTCCCCGCTTCGCCGCGTCGTTTCCATCGTCGTAATCAATGCGAATGGCAGCGGCGTGCTCCGGTGCAAAGCCGAGGTCAATATTCAGCACGCGCAGGAAGCTGTGCAACAGAAGCCCGGCACCCACCAGCAGCACGCAGGCCAGTGCGATCTCCGAGATGACCAGTGCAGAGCGCAGGCGCTCATGGCCACGCCCCGCACTCATGCCCTGCCCCGAATCCTTCAGGGAGCCCTGCAGGTTCTTGCCCGAGATGCGGAAGGCCGGCATCAGTCCGAAAAGTACGGCCGTGGCCAGTGTGATACCGAGCGTCCAGAGCAGACCTGCCGTATCGATGCGGAGACTCGACAGCAGCGGCAGGGCGATGGAGCCCTGATGCGCCAGCCAGATCACCAGCGCCCAGGCGAGGCCGAGACCAAGCACGGCTCCGGTGGTCGCCAGAATCAGGCTCTCGGTCAGCATCTGGCGTACGATCCGCTTGCGGTCCGCACCGAGGGCGATGCGCATAGCAAATTCCTTGCTGCGTCCGGCGGCGCGCGCCAGCAACAGGTTCGAGAGATTCACGCAGACGATCACCAGAATGAGCGCGACCGCGCTCCACAGCACGATCAGCGGCCTGCGCACCTCACCGCTCACATGCTCCTTGAGCGGGATCGGCCAGCCGCGGCCTTTATAGCTCCCCAGCGTATCCGGGTATTTCTTCGACCAATAGAACTTCGAGAAAAGCGTGCTGGCTTCGCTGCGTGCCTGCCCGAGCGTGACTCCCGGCTTGAGCCGCGCGATAAAGGTGAGTGTGTTGCCCTCTGGGCGGATGCCATCCATGCTGATGGGGCCGAACATATCGACGCGCGAGCCTGGCGCGAAGGCTGCGCCGAAGTCGAAGCTCTCAGGCAGCACGCCGATCACAGGATTCGGCTTACCATTCAGCACGATGGTCTTGCCCACGATGTTGGGATCGCCGCCAAAGCGCCGCTTCCAGATCGGATAGGAGAGCATGACAACATCAGAGCCATCGCGCGTCTCCTGCACATTGAAGGAGCGGCCAAGCAAAGGCTGGACGCCGAGAACATTGAAAAAATTGCCCGCTACGCCGATACCGGTCAGCGGAACTGTCTGCCCGTGCTCGTCGGTCAGTTTCAGGTTGTCCGGTGAGGAGAAGGCAAAGTAGCCAGTGACGTCGGTGTAGCTGCGATTCATCGCGCGGAGATCGTCATAGGCGTCGGCCGAGTAGGTGGCGCTGGAGAGATCGTGCCCGCTGTCCGGCGGCGCAATCCACAGAAGCCGGTCCGGATCGGCAAACGGCAGCGGGCGCAGCAGGATTGCATTCACCACGCTGAAGACTGCCACGTTCGCACCGATGCCGAGCGCGAGGATCAGCACGGCGATGGCCGTGAAGCCACGGTCCTTGCGAAGCACACGCAGCGTGTAGCGAACATCCTGCGCCAGGCCGTCTACCCACGGCAGTCCACGCGTCTCGCGATGCTGCTCGCGCGCCTGCGTGACTCCGCCAAAGCGCACCAGCGCCTGCCGCCGCGCCTCATCCGGAGCCATGCCGCGCCGCAGATTCTCCTCGATGGCGAACTCCAGGTGTGAGGCCATCTCCTGCTCCAGATCGTTGTCGAGCGCGGGCTTATGGAAGAACGCCTGCACACGCTCCCATGCCCGACGCCATGCGCTTACCCTGAATCCTGCGCTCCCACGAAGTCCTGTGTTCATTGTCCGCCTCCTTCGTTCGCCATCGCCAACACGCGGCCCATCACGCGCGAGAGCCGCTCCCAGTGCGCGGTGTGCTCGGCCAGCTGCTTCCTGCCGGCGCGCGTAATCTCGTAGAACTTCGCCTTGCGGTTGTTGTCGGAGATACCCCATTCCGCCTTGATCCATCCCCGCTGTTGCAGCCGCACCAGCGAGGCGTAGATGGTCCCCTGGTTCAGCAGCACTTCATCGCCGCTTACCTGCTCAATGCGCCGCGCGATGCCGTAGCCATGCTGCGCGCCGATCGTAGCCAGCGTCTGCAGCACCATCACGTCGAGCGTGCCCTGCAGCAGATCGAGTTTCGATTCCCCCATGCCTATCTCCTGTGGTTGCACCACAGGAATAACACAACTCCTGTGGCACCACCACATGAATTACGCAAGACTCTGCGAGACGGTTCCCTTCCGCCCAAAAATATTTGGGCGCTCTACAATCTCTCCATGCAGATACGTACCGCCACCGAGGCCGATTTCGAACCCCTGATGCGCCTCATCAATACCGCCTTCCAGGTAGAGAACTTTTTCAAAGCCGAGGACCGGGTGAATCCGGAGATGCTTCGCGATTATTTCGAGCAGGGCACCTTTTTGCTGCTTGAGATGGATGGCGCTCTTGCCGGCTCCATTTTTGTCGAGCTGCCGAAACCGGAAGCCGGCCAGCCGCAACGCGCGTATTTCGGAATACTCTCCGTCGATCCGACGCGACAGAAGGCAGGCATCGGCCGCCGCCTGATCGCAGCCGCTGAAGAGTTCGCTCGCGAATCCGGGGCGTGGTTCATGGACATCACCGTGGTGAACCTGCGCACGGAACTACCGCCGCTCTATGAGAAATTCGGCTATCGCATCACCGGGACAAAGCCTTTTCCCGACGCGCAGATGCCGATCACACAGCCGTGTCATTTCATCTGCATGACGAAGGAGCTGGGGCACCGATAGGACTAGCCGTCCAGGCCTTTCGCCTGCGGCTGCTTCGCGCAGGGCGAATCGCTTCGTGTGGCGCTCCCGTTGGTCGCGATGGAAACAGCAGGCTCCTTCGCTGCGCGAGATGATACATTCGTCTCGCTCCGGTAGGAATGACAACTTTTCCGGTAGAGGTCATTCGCCATTTTTTATCTCGATTCCCATCATGGCGACGATGGCCAGAGCGTTGGTCTCCCGGGATGAGCCGGGGCGCAGGCGGTAGTCGAAGTCGAGCGGTCGGTCGGCACTGATGCTGGCCATGTGGACGAGCCGGATGCCCATCGTATCTTCTTCGGCCAGCGCGTTCAGCGCGAGGTCGTGCGTGGAGAGCGCACCGATGGCTCCGGCAGCCAGCAGCGCATGCACCATGTGTGCCGCTGCCACTTTGCGGTCGGCAGAATTGGTGCCACTGAGAATTTCGTCGATGAGGAAAAGGACCGGGCCAGCTTCCGCATCATTTTGTGAACCATTGGCACGTGCGGCATCCAGGGTAGCCTTCACGCGCTCCACCTCAGCGAGAAAGCGCGAGCGGCCGTCGGCAAGCGAATCCGCCACGGCAATCGAGGCGCAAACCGCGAGAGCCGACATCCACGCGTAGCTTGCGCATACCGGCGCACCGGCCATGGCCAGCACGGCATTCAGCCCTATGGCTCGCAGCAGCGTGCTCTTCCCTGCCATGTTCGCGCCACTGATCACCAGCATCCGCGTTTCGTCCTTGCCACCGAGGACGATGTTGTTTCCCACGCTTGTGTCTGCGGGCAGCAGGGGGTGCTTCATTTCCGACGCTTCGAAAGCTGCCTCTCCGTCGGTGAGTTGAGGGAAGGTATTCTCCGGATGCTCATAGGCATAGCGGCCGAGCACATTCAGCGCTTCAAACTCCGCCCAGCATTGCAGCCACTCGAGAAGACGCGTGCCGTGCATGGCACGCCAGCGTTCGGCCTCGAGCACGAGTTGCGTACCCGTGGCGAGGATGCGCGCCACGGCATAGAGCTCCGTTCGTTCCCGCAGATCGACCCAGTGCGTGAGCCGCTCGAGCCTATGCAATGCACGCGACGCATGCTGACTTTGCAGAGTCTCGACACACACGCGCAGCTTTTGCGATGAAAACTGCTGGCGCTCAAGAAGTGCGACTCCCTGCTGCAGCACGGACAGTGGTCCGCTAATGAGCAGAAGGCGGCGCAGCTGCGACCGCACGCGGCGGATATAGAAAGCGGTGCAAATCCACAAGACGAGCAGCGCAAGGACGAACCATGGCAGCGCATGGGACAACGCGAAAATGCGTACCAGCGTGCCGAGGCCAGACACGAGCGCAAGGATGGAGCTCGCCAGCATGATCCGCTGTATCGCGCGAGGAGCGCAGATCCGTGGCGCGGCCAGCCATTCGGCGAAGTCTCCTTGATCGCAGTCCTGAAAGCGCGCCTTGCCCAGCGCCTGCACGGACTCCCGTAAAGCTGTCGCCCCAGCCAGCTCGCGTACTGCTTCCTGGCGGCGACGCGCCTCAGCGATGCCCGCAGGCCTGAGCAGATAGTCCGCGAGGCGCGCAGCGCCGACCTCGGTCCGGGTCGTCGACAACAGCTCGAAGAGAGAGCCTTCGCCCAGTATCTTCAGATCATCCTGATAGAGGTGGCCGGCGCGACTGAACTCCGCTCCGCTTCTCCCTTTTCCCTGCCAGCGATTCGAAATGCGCGCGAGGGCGCCTTCCAGGCCTTCAATCCGGACAGCGAGCCGCGTCCATACATCACCACTGCGTATATAGCGGCGCATTGCGACCACTGCTCCGGCGCCTCCGAGCGCAGTCAGCAGCGCGGGCAATGCCTGCGGCGACTTCGCAAACCAGAAGAGGCCGAACGCAAGTGCGGCAGCGGCAAGCAGTGCTCCCGAGAGAGCGCGTCTTCGCGCAGATTGCACACTCGCCAGCGCGCTCTGCGCTGTATCCAGCTCTCGGGCAAACTCGGCGCGACGGTCGACCGTCGAGGTTCCGACAGCATGCTGTTCTGCGATCGTGCTCATCGTCTTCCGTTCATCGTGCGCTTTCCCTCGGCTTCAGTCTTCTCCGCCACCAGAGCCAGAGCAGGATCAACGGCAGATCAGCGAGCGAGCTGATGGCCTCGGCCATGGCGAAGCCGCGGAAGCCCCAGTAGTGCGCGGCGCGGCCTTCGAGCCATGACATATAGGCAATGGGCACGTACGAGCAGGCCATCAGGATGGAATAGCGCATGCTGCCGCCCTGGCCGACAGCGCCAACCACGTCGAGCACCAACCCCATGCAGACGGCCGAGGTAAATCCGATGGTGAAGAGGTAGGTCACCGTGCCGACCATATAGACCGTCGGCGTGGGTGCGGCGAAGGCGAGGAAAAATGCGGGCGCCGCGTTGAGTGCGCCTGCGAGCGCATAGGCAATGCGCCGATCGAGCGTTGCCGGGACCAGAACGCCGGCGAGGCATCCCAACGCCATCAGCAGGCCGCCGCCGATGCCATTGATCCATACGACCGATGCACCGCTTACGCCGTAGTCGCTGGCGATGGCAGGCAGCAGCGCGATGAGCGCGCCCGCGCCCGGCGGGGCAAGCAGCAGGATGAGTCCGAAGGCGTTTTTCGGTGTGAGGCAGGTGAGCTTCAGCTCGCGGCCCACGGCCTTCCAGTGCTGGAGGAGGGTCGGGCTTTCGCGATGCGGCGGTTCCTTCAATCCGAGCACGGAAAGACCGGGCAGCACCATCAGCAGCGCGGCTGCACTTGCCCAGGCCATGACCGGCCAATGCAGCGCGAGATAGAGGAGCAGGCCCGGGCCGATGGCTCCGCCGCCAAGATTGCTGGCCTGCGCCCATGCCGCGGTCCGCGTGCGGCTGCCGGACTCGATCATCGCTGAGATCAGGCCTCCATAGGCGGATGAAATCAGCATAGCGAAGGCCAGCCCGAAGAAGTAGCACCACACCGCCGCATGTGCGTGCCTGTAGAGCAGTACGGACCCGATGGCCAGCGATGCCGCAGAGCCGAGCGTCGCGGCGAAGTGCCAGTAACGGCGCGGCATCCAGAGATCGGCGAGCGGGCTCCAGAGGAAGTAGAGCGTGGATGGAATGCCCAGCAGCGCTACTGAGTTCGCCACCTGCTCGGCCGACATGCCGACCTGACGCAACAGGAACGAGGCTCCTCCGTTGGTGGTGAAGCCCATGTAGATCGCATACGGTAGCACTACCCAGAGGAAGAGGTGCGGCGCGGCCTGATTTCGCGTGGGCGGCTGCTCTGGGATTCCAGCAGCCGATTCAGGCTTCGGCGAAGCTTCGTCGGGCACATCGGCAGCGGCCACGCTCAATGCATGCGCTCCATCAGGAGGGATTGAGCCTCAGTCTAATACGCGCTTACACGGATGCTGCAAAAAGCGAAAGGCCCTCGCCGCATGTGCAGCGAGGGCCTTTCGGATGGAGTTGTGTTTCCGTCCGCTTAGAACTCGATACGTCCCGATACCTGAAGGACACGAGCGGCCTGGTCGGTATCGACAGACGGATATGACATCGAACTAATGGTGCCGAACTGGACAGAGCTGTTGGTGATATCAGTGCTCGGATTGCTGAAGTTCGGATGGTTGAATACATTGAACGCGTCGCCGCGGAAATTCAGCTTCACGGACTTGTAGAGCGCAAAGGTTTTACCAAGACCCGCATCCATGTTGAAGAATCCCGGTCCACGCAGGTTGTTACGGCTGCCGATGCTGAAGCCAATAGGGCCTTCATAGTCGGCATCTGCCTTGGTGGGATTGTCATAGGCGTACACCGCGCCGCCCTTGCCGCCGTGCACATGCGCCTTCATGTCATTGAGGTTGCCGGTCAGGATCGCTGGAGCATCGTTGGCATAACCCGCCACGAAGGCGTTGGATGCAGCGAAATAGGCTTCGCCGGTGTGCCAAGAGGGCAGGCCGCTGACCTTCCAACCACCCACGATCTCATCCAGCCAGTTCGGCATGGTGGCGCCGAATTCCTTGCCACGGCCGAAGGGCAGGTCATAGATGAAGTTGCCGCTCAGATAGTTCGTCACATCGAAATCTGAGTTGCCACGGCACTCGCGTGGACGGAGGACGTCGCAAATGAAGCCAGAGCCACCGATGGCAGGCGTATTCGCGGTCACAGAGACGTTGTCGATCGAATGCGACCAGGTGTAGTTCAGATCGAACTGCAGGCCATAGCTGAGGTTCTTGTGCAGCGTGGTCTGGAGCGCGTTGTAGGTTGAGAATCCCTTGTTGGTGTACATGGTGTTCTCCGAGAACTGGGAGTCCATGCCCACATTGACCGGAATCAGGCTTGCCGCCGCCAACTGCTGCACGGTGTCAGCAAAGTCTCCACGGGTGAGGTAAGTCTGCAATGCGCTCGCCAGATATGCAGTGTTATTCGCATATCCGCGGCTAACCCCGCGTCCAGGAGTGACTACATTTTCGAACCATGGCTGCGCCGTTACATCTGCCGGGGCCACCCCCTGGCGCAACTGCTGCTCCACACCGGCAAAAGCCTGTCCCATCGTCTGTCCGGAAGTCAGATCCGGGAAGTTGATGAGCTGTGACGTATCGGCCTGCGCCATGAGACGGCGGCCCAGACGTCCGACATAGGTGGTCTTCAAAATGTAGCCCTGCGCGAACTCATGCTGCCAGCCAAAGTTGTACTGGATTGAGTAAGGCGTCTTGAACGAGGGATCGATCATCTCGTTGAAGTAGCTACCTGCCAATCCGTACGGTACTCCAGAGGTGACATAGGGGGTGTATGGCGTGGTCATGGCCGGGGCAGCCGGAGCAGCCGGAGCAGCAGCGGTCGTCAGGCCGCCGAAGCGAGGGTCGGTCTGCAGGTTGCCACGCGGATCGTCAGCCGGGCCAAGAGGATCATTCACCTGCGACTGGAAGATATATGAGTACTGCGTCTGCTGGTAGAGAAGTGCATTCACGACCGTGTGGTCATAGATCACACCCGCACCACCACTAAAGACTGTCTTGCGGTCCCAGCTGGGGTTAAAAGCGAAGGCAACGCGCGGAGCGAAGTTCTTCGGATCATTGTGGTAAAGGCTCGGACCATGATTGGCTTTGCCACCCAGCACGTAGTTGAAGAACGGAACAGAGGTATCGCCCGTTTGTCCCGCCGCGCTCTGCGCGGTGCGATAGGCGAAAAAGTTATTGAAGGTCGCATCCTGAGCCGGCAGGCCATTGATCTCGTCTACCGACTCCAGACCATGGCGCTCATAAGGCACGGTGTAGTTCTGCCAGCGAAGACCATAAGAGATGGTCAGCGAGGGTGTCACCTTCCAGGTATCGCCAAAGTAAAGCTCCGTCTCGTAGTAGCGGTAATCACGGACCGATCCGGTGCCCTGCGGCAGGACGTTGCCCGAGGCGTCGTAGTTAAACGTTGCATTACTGGAGCTGTAAGGGGCGAGGGCCAGAGCAAAGGCGCTGTCGTAGTTCGCCAGATAGTCACCTGAGGTGATATCCGTCGGACGCAACGAAGCATCCAACGCGTTGAAATTGGCGCCCCCTAGACCCACCGTCGGAGAATTGTAGTCCAGGATCGTATTGCTGTCCGGATTTTCCCACTTGAAGGTTCCGCCGAAGGCGAAGCTATGGCTGCCCTTCTGCCAGTTGAAGTCGTCCTTCACCATAGGAACGGGCATAGTGCGGCTCTGGGCATTGGAAGCGGAAGAATACGGGCTATCGATGACCGTACCGCCGCTGCCATTACCGCCCATCGATGTGAACTGCGTAATGCCGGTTACATTATAGGTATCCGGGAAGGCGACATTTTCATACGTGTAGCCAAACTCGAACTGGTTGATCGCATTTGCGGAGATCGTCCAGTTGTGCTGGACGGCATAGGTATAGCTTTTGTTGATATACGGATGCGTTTGCGGATCGCCGGGGAACTGGATGGCGCTCTCTGTGCTGTTTTCCTGCTCAACGTGACCGATCAAGGAGAGCTTCATCTTCTGGTTGATATTCCAGTCGACGCGGCCGACATAGTTGTTTTCCTTTAACGGATAGGGCGCATTAAAGCGGTAGCCTGCGGTATTTAAGAGATCGCCATAGTTACCGCTGAGGTCGTTCGCATGCGGATAGCGACCGGCGTATACCTGTTGCATCGCCTGATTGAAGCCAATACCCTGCGGATCGAGAGTGGCTACCTGAGCGGAGCTCAGGGTGGAGTTCGTGCCGTCTGCATTGACATACGTCAGCGTGCCGTTGCGGAACGAATCCAGCGGCACCGTGCGCTCTACCAGATGCGAAAGCGTGTCGCGACGCCCATCGTAATCGAAGAAGAAAAAGAGCTTGTCCTTAAGGACAGGGCCGCCGACGTTGCCACCGAACTGGTTACGCACCAGCGGAGGACGAGCCACATTCGAGTTGTTGTTGAACCAGTCGTTGGCTTCCATATCGGTATCGCGGTGATACTCGACCAGCGCACCGTGGAACTTGTTGGTACCGCTACGGGTCACCAACTCGAACTGTCCACCGCCGCCTTCGCCGGCGCTCGAAAGCTCTCCCGCTCCTACACCACGGAATTCCTGCACGGAATCCACCGGAGCATTCGCGACGATCGCGCCAAAATCTCCCGTCGCGTTGTCGTTGACATCGAGTCCGTCGACGCTCACATTGTTTTGGTCGACACGCGCGCCAGAGACCGCGCCATCCAGGGTGACACCAGGTTGCTGTGTAAACAGCGCCGCGGGCGTGCTGCGATCCTGCACCGGAAGATCATTCAGGAACTGGGCCTGGAAGTTGTTGCCCACTGTGGCATCTGTGGTGTCGAGGGTCACATCCTGGTTGTTGCCTGAGACCTGCACGGTCTCCGTAGAACCGACGTTCAGCCTTACGTTCTGCGTACGAGTCGCGTCGACATTCATGTAGAGGCCGGTGATCTCCGCCTTGGTGAAGCCGGGAGCCTCGATATCAATGATGTAGCCCGGACCGGGCTTAACCAGCTTGATGGTGTACGAACCGTTGCCGCTGGACACGCCCTCATACGAAGCACCTGTCGCGGGATTGTGAAGGGTAACGTGCGCGTTCGGGACGACTGCCCCGGTCTGATCGGTCACAAGGCCGGTGATCGATGCAACATCCTGCGCTTTCAGCAGGGGCGTAAAGGAAAACAGAACCACAGGCAGAAGCCAGTACAGAGAATTGCGCTTCACAAACCCTCACTCAGTTTTGTTCGTTTACAGATGACCGGGCAGTCCTGGCAGCCCAGCTCTAATGGCAACGCAACCAAAGCATGCAATCAAGTTGCCAAATCGATAAACAGCGCTAACGTTGGCGATTGTGAGGAAAGTCAGGCCTAAGAGACCGGCGGCAATCTGAAAAACAATACGGGGTTTATGAATTTCAGGAGAAATGCGGTAGCGCTCTCATGGCCGAAATACAAAGAAAACGTATACACATAGCAGCTGCGGACGCAGCCTTTCTAGCCGTGAAAGGCCAGAGCAAGCGGAAGAGGCTCAGTCTGGGATCAGGCGTTTTCTTTGTGAGCTTCTGCTATTGCCTTTGCAGTTATCCCCGGGGACAACAGAGGCAGCAGCAGCGAATAGATCTCATCTACAAAGCGTTCGTCCGGCGCGCAGGTCTCGCTTTCGGCATACCCCTGCGTCCGCACCGCGGTGGTAGCTGCGCCGTAGATGGCCCAGCTGAGAGCCGCGCCGACCATCTTCGGGGAACCGCCGAGAGCAAAGGCTCCGCGGTCGATCCCGATACCCAGGACTTTCTCAACTTCGCTCTGCACCACCGTCTGCATAAAAGGGTCGAAGTGACGCTGTTGCTCACGACACCCCGGGCTCATCTGGCGCACGAAGTCATATACAGCCAGAATCACTACGCGGAGCGCTGCCGGACAGCTTCCATCGAAGCGCACCTGCCGTTCAGCAAGGAGCTGCTCGAAGCGGCTCCTCACCAGGTCTTCGACGAGGGCCTCGCGATCCAGATAGTGGGCATAGAAGGTCGCGCGATTCACGCCTGCACGCTCAGCGATCTGCTGAACCGAAATTGCGTCAAAAGGCTGGGTCGTGAGAAGGGCTTCCACGGCTTCACGAAGAAGCTGGCGTGTCCGCCTCACCCGGGGATCCATCCGTTCGCACGGGTCCGCAGATGCTGGCACCGCTGCTGCGTCGCTTCCCCACTCTGAAACTGGCTGGCTGGCCATTTTGCCCTCCTTCGATGATTTTAGCGACCTTTTCTGAAACAATACATCTGTTGTTTAGACGACGATCGTATCTGTTGCGATTCAGATCGTTGCCGAAATGAACTGCAGACCTCGGTCTGGCAAGGAGAACCACCTCATGAAGCTTTCCGCTCGCAACCTTACCCTGGCCGCCACGCTGCTTACGGCCTCGGCCGCCTTCGCCCAGTCATCCTGGAAGATTGACCCAGCCCACTCGCAGGCCGAGTTCACCATCCGCCATATGGGCATTTCGAATGTCCACGGCCGCTTCTCGAACATCAACGGCGTGGTCAGCCTGGACGATCAGGATCTCTCGAAGGCCAGCGTGACGGCTACGGTCGACACGACCACCGTGGATACCGGTGTTGCTCAGCGTGACGGACACCTCAAGAGCCCCGACTTCTTCGATACTGCCAAGTTCCCGACCATGACCTTCGTTTCGAAGTCAGTCGAGAAGGACGGCGACGACTACAAGGTCAATGGTGATCTTACCCTGCACGGCGTGACCAAGCCGGTTGTTCTGCACCTCGATGCGCCCGAGAAGAGCATCATCGGCATGGATGGCAAGCCCCACCGCGGCTTCACCGCCACCACCACCATTCACCGTCAGGATTTCGGCCTGGTGTGGAACGGCACACTCAAGTCCGGCGATTCCGTGCTCGGCGACGATGTGAAGATCTCGCTCGACATCGAAGCCGCACAGCAGTAATTCTCCGAACTATATAAGGAAAGAGCCGCAGCGTACGCGGCTCTTTCTTTTTCGTCCTGCTTTTATCGCGCGGGATCCGCTCCGGCGCGCAGCATCATCGCAGCCACATAAGCAGCGCCGAAACCATTGTCGATATTCACCACCGTCACATTGGGGGAGCAGGAGTTCAGCATCCCCAGCAGTGCCGCGAGCCCGCCGAAGGCCGCTCCGTATCCTACCGAGGTCGGCACCGCGATCACCGGTGCGGCCACCAGACCACCCACAACCGAGGGCAACGCGCCTTCCATACCGGCGCAGACGATGACGACATGCGCCTCGGCGAGGGCTTCGCGCTGGGCGAGGATACGGTGCAGACCGGCCACGCCCACATCGACAATGCGCGACACCTGCACGCCAAGATACTCCGCCACCACCGCAGCCTCTTCCGCCACGGGCAGATCGCTTGTCCCTGCGCAGACAACGGCAGCGGGCCCCAGCAGCGGCGTTGCATCTGCTGGGCGCAACCCGATGACGCGGGCTACCGGATGGTATTTCGCCGCAGGCACCAGCGCCTCGACCGCAGCCCAGGTTTCGGCGCTCGCCCTGGTCGCGATGACCGCACCGCCTGCATCGGCCATTCTCCGGAAGATTTCAGCTACCTGTTCCGGCGTCTTACCAGCGGCGTAGATGACCTCCGGCAAACCCAGCCGCAGCGAACGGTGATGGTCGATCTTTGCCATGCCGGCATCTTCATAGGGCAGCCGTGCCAGCTGTTCCATCGCCTCTGCGGTGGAGATACCGCCGCCCTTTACCGCTTCCAGCAATGTTGCAATTGCGTCTCTCGTCATGCCTTCGCCGATTCCCGCGCCTTCCGCACGCCGGCGCGCCAGGATTCGAGCGCGGCGTCCATCACTGTTTTGAGCGGAACATCGTGTTCACGCGCAAGCCTGCGGCAATCCTCGAACTCGGGCATCGCGTTGCGCAACTCGCCTGTGCGCTCTCCAATCTTTACCTTTACCTGGCCGAAGCGCGTCGGCACGGTGGTAAAGCTGCGCTCGAGCACGCTCCGCTCCTCGAGCCGATGCCGAACGCCCAGAGTGGTGGTCTCACAGAAGAGCAGCTCTTCGAGATGCTCGGACTGCTCGGGCCGGGCGAGGATCGTCAACAGCGTGCCTAGCCGTCCTTTCTTCATTGTGACCGGAGAAGCCATCACGTCGAGGGCGCCCTTTTCAAGAGCCAGCTCAAGCGTGTGTGCGATCACCTGCGGGCTGGCGTCGTCGATCGCGCACTCCAGCACGACGATCGCTTCGCGCGCAGGCTCCCCGGGCGACGCCTCGCCGATCGAGAGCCGCAGCACGTTGGGAAATCGCTCAGGATTGCGCGTGCCCGCACCGTATCCAATGGAATCCGCGGCAAAGCGCGGCGACTCGTCCAGGCGACAACCCAAAGCTTTCAGCAGCGCTGCGCCTGTGGGCGTGACCAGCTCTTTCCTCGGGCCTTCGGAGTAGGTGGGAATTCCCTTGAGCAGCTCAGCCGTGGCGGGAGCCGGCACGGGGAAGGTCCCGTGCGCGCATTCGACGAAACCTCCGCCAACGTTCACCGCAGAGGCATACCACTGCTCGATCCCGAGCGAGCACAGGCCCACGGCGCCGCAGACGATGTCGGTGATCGTGTCGACTGCGCCGACTTCGTGGAAATGGACATCCTCGACATTCATGCCGTGAATCTTCGCTTCGGCCTCGGCCAGCAGTGCAAAGGTGCGCAGCGCCAGCTGGCGTGCATCTTCCTGCAGACTTGCCGCGCCTATCAGCTCTCTGATCTGCTTCCACGTCCGACCATGCACATGCGGATGGGCATGGTCATGGCTATGCTTGTGGTCATGTTCATGATCATGGTCGTGGCTGTGTTCGTGTTGGTGACTGTGACTATGCGAGTGGTCATGCGTATGGCTGTGACCTTCCTCGTGGCTGTGAGCATGGCTGTGCTCATGAGCATGATGGTGCGGATGCGCATGGTCGTGCGCGTGCTCCGCAGCCAGGCCACCTTCCAGCACGTCTACCTTCGTAGCCATCACACCGCTGCGATCGACCCTGCTGAAGCGCAATTCAGCACCGATCCCTAATGCATGAGCAGCATCGGCCAGCAGTTCGGTAGAAACCCCGGCATCGACAAGCGTGCCCAGCAGCATATCCCCGCTGATGCCCGCAAAGCACTCCAGATATCCAACTCTCATTCTTCTGTCCTGAACCTCTGTATGCCTAAGACGCAGAGAACGCGCTCTCTAATTTGCAGTACGTCCAGCCTTGAGCAGCAGTTCGACCGGCAGGACTTCGTTCATCGCACCCGAGCGATAGCCATCGCAATCAACAGCCACGTACTGAAAGCCGGATGCGCGCACCGCCGCCGAAATCTCCCGCATGCGCTCGCGGCTCAATCCGGCGGCCAACTCCTCTTCGGCGATCTCCACGCGCGCCATGGCGCCGTGGTGCCGCACGCGGAACCGGCGCAGGCCCAGCAGGCGCAGCGCGTCTTCGGCCTCTTCCACCATGCGCAGATTTTCCGGCGTCACGCGACGCCCATACTCCAGGCGGGACGAGAGGCATGCCGAGGCAGGTTTATCCCAGATAGAGAGGCCCGCGGACTGAGCGAGCGCCCGCACATCGGCCTTGGTCAGCCTGGCCTCCGCCAGCGGAGCCGCCACTCGATGCGCTTCCGCAGCCTGCTGTCCGGGGCGGAAATCCTTCCTGTCGTCGAGGTTCAACCCGTAGGCCACCGTCTCAAAACCGAGCGCCACGCGTTCATGTTCGAGCACAGTAAATAGCTCGTCCTTGCAGTGAAAACAGCGATTGGCGTCGTTCACGGCATAGGCCTCGCGCTCCATCTCCGCCGTTTCTACCGTCTTCAGCGGGATTCCCTGTGCCGTCGCAAACTCCAGCGCCTCACGGTAATGGCTACGCGCCAGAGAGGGCGAATCCGCGATCACAGCGAGCATGCCGTCCCCCAGCACACGATGGGCTGCAAAGGCCAGGTAGGCCGAATCGATGCCGCCCGAGTAGGCGACGATCATTCGCCCGGCGCGACGGATTGCCATTTCCAGCTGCTCCTGCAGCTCGATCAGCCGGGAATCCCTCGTTCGCGCTTCGTGCATTTCTGGTTCTGCTGGCACACTGCCCTCCACCGGCCGGACAAATCCGGTTCGGGTATATCGGAATCGTCTGGGATGATCGTACCGCTGTTCGCGCTTTCTGGTCAGACCACTCATGACAAGAGGGATACCAAAGGCGCTCTTCGACGTTCTACCATCGCAGCGCGGCTCGAGAAACCGTTAAGCTAGTAAAGATGCCTGGCTTGGAGCTTCGTTCCCCGTTATCAGCCGAGGAGCGAATCGAAAAACGCAAGCTGATTGTGCGTGACGTTACCGCCTTACTTACACTTTTCGCGATCACCGCGGTACTGGCGACCCTTACCTGGCTCCTGTTCAGCTCCTTCACGCAGCATCGCAAGGATCTCGCACAGCGCTGGCTCACCCGCGGACGCGCCGCCATGGCTGCCGGCCATCCGGACCAGGCCGTCATCGCGCTCCGATCTGCTCTGGAGTATCAGGAAGGCGCTCCGGCCGCGGAGCAGCGGGAGACGGAGATCGCACTGGCTTCGGCACTGGCAGCGGCAGGGCGGGCCAACGAGGCTACCGCATACTTCAATACCCTGCTCGAAGCCGCGCCTGGCAATGGCGTCATCAATCTGCAGCTTGCCCGCCTTGCCGCCAAGCAGGGACACGAAGCGCAGGCGGTCGAGAGCTATCAGCGCGCCCTCGATGGCGTATGGCAAGGCGATGGCTACCAGCGCCGCCTCCAGGTACGACTGGAACTTGTCGGCTATCTGCTGAGTCTGAAGGAGTTTAGCCGGGCGCAAGGGGAACTGCTCACGGCGGCTGGAAATGCGCCGGACGAGCCGGAAATCAAGATCCGCATCGCCGGCCTGATGGAACAGGCAGGCGACCCTCAGAACGCCTTTCTTCTGTACCGCAAGCTGGCCACCGAGCATAAGCCTCCCCTGGAGGCGCTGGAGGGTGCCGGACGCACCGCCGCGGCTCTCGGCCGATTCCAGATCGCACGGCAGTTTCTGGCGCGGGCGCTCGGCGATTTCGCGCTCGACAAGCAGCCTGAGTCGGAACGCGATGCCGTACGCAACCAGCTGGCATCTGCTGTACGCCTGCTCTCGCTCTATCCCGATCCCGACCTTACGCCCCGGGCCCGCACCCAGCGGATTCTTCGCGATGTGGCCATCGCCCAGGCGCGCTTCGACGGCTGCCTCCAGAAAGCGCAGGCTTCCGCCTCGCCGGACAGTACGAATTCTCAGACCGTGCCCGGCTCATTGGGAGCGCTCGACGCGCGCTGGCAGCAGGTTCCACCGAACCTCAACCTGCATTCCCTCGAAGACGATCCGGATCTTCAGCAGAGCCTCATGACGCTGGTCTACGACACCGAAAAAGTTACCGCGCAAACCTGCGGACAGCCAACCGGCAACGATGCCCTGCTCTTTGAGATTGCGCAGGCTCCGTGGGCCATCGACCAACCATGACGGACGACATGAGCGATAATTCCACCCACTTTTCGCCCTCTCGAGACGCCGGTCCAACCGCGACAGGCCCGGTTGCCCATTCCGTGGCTGAAACGATCGCCGCAGCGATCGGCCAATCGGTTGCAACGCCAACGCAGCCCGCATTCGCGCAGCGGCAGGGAGAAGTGACCCCGCCCGGCATCGACATTTCGCGCATCGCGCCAAAGCGCGACGAGCGCATGTTCCTGCTGCTCTCCATCTTTATCGGCGTGCTCTCCGGCCTGCTGGTGGTCGCTTTCCGCGTGGCCATCGAATGGATCAAGATCCTCACCCTCGGTTCGGCGCCACATCCTGGTCAATATCGCCTGCTGATCGCACCCACCGCCATCGGCCTCGTTGTAGCCGCACTCGTGCAGTGGTTCTTCCCTGCCGCGCGCGGCTCGGGCGTCAACCAGACGAAGGCTGCGCTCTATATCTACAACGGCTACATCTCGTTCAAGACGGTCATCGGCAAATTCCTGACATCGGCGCTGGCGATCGGCGCCGGCCACTCGCTCGGTCCTGAGGATCCGTCGCTGCAGATTGGCGCCGGCGTCGCGTCGATGGTCGCTCGCAGGCTCAATCTTTCCCGCCAGCGGCTGCGGCTCTTCGCTCCGATTGGCGCAGCGGCCGGCCTTGCCGCCGCTTTTAATGCACCTGTCTCAGCGATCCTTTTCGTCATCGAGGAAGTCATTGGCCAGTGGAGCGCCGCGGTGCTCGGCTCGATCGTCCTCTCCGCGATTTCGAGCGTAGTCGTGGCGCGCTGGTTTTGGGGCTCGGAGCCGATGTTCCGCATCCCTTCGGTCACGCTGCGCGATCCTCGCGAACTGCTTGCCTACTCCATCCTCGGCGTGGCAGGCGGTCTCTCGTCCCTCGTGCTTTCGAAGTCCCTCGGCTATCTCCGGCCGCGGCTGCGCCGCCTGCCCCGATCCACGTTCTACTATCAGCCTGCCATTGCAGGATTGCTCGTCGGCTGCATCGGCTTCTTCGGGCTGCCGCAGATCATGGGCCCTGGGTACGACATCATGGACCAGGCCATGCACGGATCTTTCGCATGGCAGTTCCTCGTTGCGCTGGCGCTCTTCAAGATTCTCGGCACAACCCTCTCGTTTTCGAGCGGCACGCCGGGCGGCATGTTTGCGCCCACGCTCTTTATCGGAGCCATGCTCGGCGCAGCCATCGGTACTTTCGAGAAGCTGCACTTCCCTCACTTCACCGGGACCGTGGGAGCATATGCGCTGGTGGGTATGGGCGTGCTCTTTGCCGGCTTCATCCGTGCGCCTCTGACCTCAGTGTTCATGGTGCTCGAGGTGAGCGGCAACTACTCGATCATTCTGCCCGTGATTCTCGCGAACACCATTGCCTACCTGCTCTCGCGCAGCCTGCAGCCGGTGCCGATCTTCGAGGTCTTCACCCACCAGGACGGCCTCGAATTACCATCGATGGAAGAGCAGCGCGAAGAGAGCCCCTTGCATATCGAAGATGCGCTTGAACCGCTGCGCCTGCCACGGGTGCATAGCCGAGACTCGATCGAAACGGTCGCAAAGACGATCGCGGCACTGCAGGTGCAGGCTTTCCTTATCCAGGTATGGGATGGATCGTGGTATGCGATGACCGCGGATGAACTGACCTCGGCCGCAGCGACGCTGACACCGGATGCGCCTATCGACCGCGCGATGAAAACAGATCGGACGCCGCAGCTCTTCCCTGATCTGCCGCTCGATGCCGCTCTGAGGCACTTTCCGCGCTGGCCGGTACTGCCTGTGCTGAATCGCGCCAGCCGCAGCACGCTCGAGGGCGTACTCACACTGGATGGCGTGCTCAAGCGGTACCAGGAGAACTAGCTCTTCCTGTAAGAAAAAGGCTGCGGACCGGACGCACTCCCAATGACAGGCGCCCGATCCGCAGCGGCTCAAAGAGCGTCAGAAGGTGAACCTCGCTCCGAACTGCAGCTGGCGCGGCTGATTCGCAGCAGCCAGAATCTGCCCGAAGCCTGCCATGACCGAAGGGTCTGTCACTTCCGCTGGATTCCAGAAGACGTTGGGATAACCCATCTGCACGGTGTTCGTCACGTTGTAGGCCGAAACCTCCAGCCGCAGATTGCGTTCCCCCGGCATCGCAAAGCCCTTGTAGAGCGATGCATCGAGGCTATGCGCACCATCCGTGCGAATGCTCGAAAGATACGCAGGCGCGGTGCCCGCGACGAAGTTGCTGGCAGGCTGCGAGAAGCATGCGTAGCTGAACCACTCATCCACTGACCGCTGCGCATGCGCGCCCGGATTGCATGCCAGGTTCACGCGCTGGTTGAAGTACGGGTTGCCGGTGCCCGTGGGCGAAGCGATTGGCACGCCGGTGCTCAGGTAGAGGATCGTGTTCACTGTCCATCCGCCCAGCAGCGAATCCTGCATGCCGTGTAGATTGATCAGCCGTCCCTTGCCGATCGGCAGCTCATACGAAGCCTGCCAGTTGAATTGCAGCTTCACATCCTGCGAACTTACCGCGCGCTCCAGGTTCAGGTTGCGCCAATCCTGCGGGCCCGCCGAGTGATAGCCGACAAAGCCCAGCGGCGTCTGGCTGTCATTCGTCATCAGCTTGGCCCAGGTGAAGCTCGCGATCGTCGAGAAGTGATTGCTAAGCTGCTTCTCGAGCTTCGTCTGCATGGAGTTGTAGCTCGAGTCCGCACCCGGATAACCGTTGATGGTCACGCCTGAACCGAACGATCCGTTGTTGAACTGCGGATAAGGCTCGAGCGACAACCATAGCGGCACCTGGCTCGCGCCGTAGTACGGATTCGTCGCCGGCAGGATCGGCTCCCAGGTGTTTGCCACCATCTCGCAATTGGTTTCGCTATCGACACAAAGCGTTCCGCCATAGCGCGCGATCTCCCCGATGGACAGAGTGTTCAGATCCACCGATCCCATCGGCAGAAACAGCCCACGGCTGCCCACGTAAGCGAGCGTGAAGACCATCCGGCCAGGCAACTGCTGCTCTACGCCAAGGTTGTAGTTATAGGTCGTGAGGGTACGCGGATTCCTGATCACCGTGCTTAGTCCCACGCCGATGTTGGTTGCGGCACCCAGCGTCGAGCCGGTGGGCTCCACTACTCCGTTCGGGAAAGGATTGCTTAACGGGTTCACCATCACGGTATTGCCGTCATCGTTGTACTCCGTCGCATTCCATGTCGTGTTTGATCCGAAGCCGTCGCTGTTGAATGCGGGATTGCCCACCATCGTCGTACTGGGCCCGTAATAAATACCTGCGCCGCCGCGCACAACCGTTCCCGGCTTCGCTTCCCATGCAAAGCTGGCGCGCGGACCGATATCCTTCCAGTTCGTATCGAATGGAGTCCGGTGGCTGGAGCTCGTGAATTGCTCTCCGCCTGTGAGTCCCACACCATCCAGGCTGTATTGCAGAGAGGGATCGAACCACTCCTGACGGTTGAAGCGTTCGGTGCGGCCGCCGAAGATCTCCCAGCGCAGCCCTGCGTTGATCGTCAGGTGAGGCGTCACATGGAAGACATCCTGCAGGAAGGCCGCGTAGTATGGATTCTCACCTGCTGCGAAGACATCTTTCGTAAAGTTGTCGCCCTCTCCGCCCGGAATCGAACCCATGCCTAGCAGAAAGCTTGCGAAATCGCTGCCGTCACCTGCAAAGGTGGTCGAACTGGTCGCCGTATTGTCGAAGGTGTAGGAACCGGCGGGTGACACGGGCTGCCCGATGTTCATGTACTTCTTCTGCCATTCGAAGCCCACGCTCAACTCATGCTTGCTCAGCAGCTTGGTATAAGTTGCATTCACGTCGCTGTTTTCGCTGGCGAAGATGAACGTATCCTCATTGCCCGTGCCACCGACAGAAGCGGTCGTGCCAAATACCATCACCGGAATCTGCTTGTAGAGCACTTCGCTCGCAAGCGAGGCGGGGAAACCAGCCGCTGTGATGTCGTAGCCGTTCTGCCGGGGATCGCCGGTCTGATCTTCGTAGTGACGCGTGAACGAATAGCGCAGCTGCAGCAGCGAACTCTTCGAAAGCGTGATGTCGTCTCCAAGAGCCACATTGCGTGTATTTGTGATGTTCACGTAGTAGTTCGGATCGAACATGTTGTCTGCGCCATATAGATCCGCATTCCCGAAATCGAGACGGCCATAGGAGAAACGCCCGAAGAGCTTGTTCTTTTCGTTCAGCGCATAGTCGATGCGTATGTCGAACTTCTGCGCATTTTGCGGATCGAGTCCTGAGCCCGTGTAGTTGTTCGTGTGATACGGGCCGTCTCCAGGAAGGTTCGGCAATGGCAGCTTGCTGGCAAAATATTGCGCTACCGGGTCGAGGTTTGCCGCGGGAATCACGTTACCTGAGAAGGCTTGACGCGTACCATCCGCATTGTCTGGGACCAGCGGGTTATAAATCGTGATGCTATCCGCGGAGAAATCGCCCGTACGTTCCGCCGACGTCGGCACGGTGTAGTAGCCGTTTTCTAGCTGCTCCTGTTGCGTCGCCTCGTAATCGCCGAAGTAGAAGAGCTTGTCCCTGAATAACGGCCCGCTGATTGCACCACCCTCCTGGTAGCGATGAAAATCGAGAGGCGCTGCGCCTGGGTTGTCGCGCTTGTAGAAGAAATCATTCGCAGCGAGCGCATTCGGACGGAAGTAGCCGAAGGCATCGCCATGCAGTTTGTTCCCGCCTGACTTGGTGACGAGGCTGATGACACCGCCGCCGCCGCTCGCATAGCTGGCCGGCGTGTTCTGCGTCTCCATGCGGAACTCGTCGACGCCATCCTCGGGGACCTGGAATGCCGGCATAATCGTCGCGACATTGTTTTCCGCGATCCCGATTGGGCTGCCATCCACCATGTAGAAAACATTGCCCTGCAACGATCCGTTGATCGTGTACGAAGAGACATCGATCAGTGAGCGGGCATTGAAGATGCCGGGCGTGTCGGAAGCATTCGGCGTGCCATTCGCCGGCGCCACTCCGGCGCTCAGCTGCACCAATTGATAAACGTCGCGCGTGAGCAACGGCACACGATCGATCGTCTCCGCACCGATGAGCTGCCCGACCGTAGCGCTCGAGGTGTCAACCGGCGAGGCCGATGCGTCCACGGTGACCGTCTGCGTCAGCGAGCCTACCGCCAGGCGCACATTCACGCTTGTCGCCTGATCCACGGTCACACGTACGTTCTTCTGCACGGAAGTCTCGAAGCCATCATGCCTTGCAGTCAGCTGATAAACGCCCGGATCCACAGCGACAAAGGTATAGACGCCTGCATCCGTTGTCGTCGCGGACAACACCTGGCCGGTCTTCGCCGACTTGAGGGTGATCGTCGCCTTCGGGATCACAGCACCGCCCGAGTCTGCCACCGTACCGCTCACGCTGCCACGGCCAGCCTGCGCCAACAGATTCATCTGCAGCGTCGTACAACAGAGCGCAAGCAGCGCGAAAAATGACAGACGTGCCGCATAGCGTGCCATAAGACAGCCTCCAGAAGCGAAATTAGTTTTCTTTATTCAATCGTTTGAATATCGTGTGAAAGGAAAGTACGGCGAGCCCGTCGCCATGTCAAGAAGAAAGATTTCGCCGCGCTGTCCACCACGCGGTGTGCTATCTCTGGAGTACCCACCCGCTACCGGCCGGAGTCCGGCAAAGGTAATCGTGATGTCAAAGCGCAAGTCCGGACATGTCACCCTCAGCGACGTAGCAGGCGCCGCTGGATTTTCTGTCTCCACTGTCTCCATCGTGCTGAGCGAAGCGCCTCTTTCGCGCCATGTCGCCGCTTCCACCCGCGAGCACATCCGCACCGTCGCCGCGAAGCTCGGCTACCACCCTGACGCCTTTGCTCGCTCGCTGCGAATGCGCAGTTCACGTACGATCGGCGTGCTTGCATTCGATCTTTCCGATCCCTATTGCGTGCCCATCGTGCGCGGCATCCACTCCGCACTGCAGACGTCGGAATATCTACCCATGGTGCTCGACGCGCAGACCGAGCGGCGGCTCTTCGATGAGCATCTCAGGCTGCTGCTCGAGCGCCGTGTAGAAGGCGTCATCGTCATCGCCAGCTGGGTCTTCGATGAAGTCAACCTGCTCGCGGACATCCGCAAGAACGCGGTGCCCATCGTCATCGTGGGTCGCGACCTCAGCACGCGCGGCGTAAGCTCTTTCCTGCTCGACAATGAAGAGGGTGGGGCACAGGCGCTACGACATCTCGCCGGGCTCGGTCATCGCCGGATTGCCGTCATCACCGGACCGCGCGAGATGTTCGATAGCGAGCCACGCTGGCGCGGCATCGAACACGCAGCCGAAGAATGCGGCATCGTTCTCGACCCGCTGCTCGTCCAGCAACTTCCGTCTTTCGGCGATGCCGAACACGGTTTCGAAGGCGGCCGCGACATCGCGAAGCGGCTAGTAGGGACGGGGCGGCCTTTCACCGCCGTCCTCGCGTTTGATGACCTCACAGCTCTCGGCGTGGTCAGAGGTCTCTCAGAGATGGGGATACGTGTGCCGCAGGACTGCTCAGTCATCGGCTTCGACGATGTGCTTCCGGCTCGCGTCGCAACACCCGCCATCACGACCATCCGCCAGCCACTGCGCTCCATGGGCGAGCATGCCGCACAGCGCATGCTGGAGCGGCTCTCCGCCCCGGCACAGTCAAGGGAACGGGGCCGCGTTCACAAGGCCGCTCCGGAGCTTATCGTGCGCAGTTCGACCGCGCGCTATCGTGACGCGAATACACCAAAGACACGCAGCCGCAAGAAGTCTTGACAACCGTCGGAGCGCCTCGAATAAAGTATTGAAACGATTGAATGGCGGAGAAGATCTCCGCATACTTTTGAAAGACAGAGGGAATCCCACGTATGACCTCCGCCCGTTCCATCGCCCTGTTCACTGCTGCGTTGCTGTCTCTGCCTGCTTTTTCCGTCGCACAGAGCTCTGCCTTTCACGACGGATGGAAGCTCCAGTCGGCTTGTAAAGCGACAGAGAACGGCGTATCGGTATCCAAGACCGGCTACGATGACACTTCCTGGATCGCCACCTCCGTACCCAGCACAGTCGTTGCCGCGCAGGTGAAGGCCAAGCTTTTCCCCGATCCTTACTTCGGCGATAACCTGCGGAAGCTGCCCGGCATGAACTACCCGGTAGGCAAGAACTTCGCCAATCTGCCCATGACCGATGACAGTCCCTATCGTTGCGGCTGGTGGTATCGAAAAACCTTTGCAGCTCCGGCGTCGAACAAGAACGAGCACACATGGCTGCATTTCGGCGGTATCAATTATCGTGCTGAGCTTTGGGTGAATGGACATCGTATTGCGGATAAGAATCAGATTGCCGGGGCCTACCGCACTTATGATTTCGATGTAACTTCTGCGCTCGAAGCGGGACACGAGAATGTCGTAGCCATTGAGGTTTTCGCACCTACGGAAAAAGATCTCGGCATCAACTGGGTTGACTGGAATCCTGCGCCACCTGATAAAGACATGGGCCTCTGGGGCGATGTAGACCTGATATCGACCGGCGCGGTCACGCTACGATCACCGATGGCGGTCACGCACTTTACGGATGACACGCTATCCACAGCGGAGGTATCCGTCTACGCAGAGGTGCACAACGCAACAGATCATGCAGTGAATGCCACAGTGAGTGGCACGATCGCAGGCGCGGCCATCACGCAGTCCGTTGCATTGCAACCGAATGAAGACAAGACTGTCATCTTCATGCCTGATCGTTACCCTGCGCTGCGCATCACGCATCCGAAGCCGTGGTGGCCGGCCCAGATGGGCGAACCACATCTCGAATCGTTGAAGATGCAAGCCGCTGTGTCCGGCGTGAAGACCGACGAGCAGACTACAGAAGTTGGCCTTCGCGAAGTCTCCTCTGAGCTCACCGCCAATGGCAGCAGGCTCTTCCGCGTGAACGGCAAGCCTATTCTTATCCGCGGTGCAGGGTGGTCGCAGGATATGCTCCTACGCTCTGACCCGCAGCGTCTGCGGGACCAGATCCGCATGGTCAAGGACATGCACCTCAATACGATTCGCCTTGAGGGAAAGCTCGAGACGGACGACTTCTTCCGGCTCACCGACCAGCAGGGCATCCTCGTAATGCTCGGCTGGTGCTGCTGCGATCACTGGGAAAAATGGGAGACGTGGACGGACGAGGATCGTAGAATCGCGGATGCCTCGCTCCATGATCAACTTCTCCGCCTGCGGCAGCATCCGAGCCTGCTTGTGTGGCTCAATGGCAGCGACAATGCTCCGCCGGCGGATGTGGAAAAGAGCTACCTTGACGTCGAGGCATCGGTGCACTGGCCCACGCCGATCATCGCTTCCGCATCTGCGACCGACACGGTCAACTCCGGACCAAGCGGCGTGAAGATGACAGGGCCATACGACTACGTCGAGCCCAGCTATTGGCACGTGGACACGAAGTTCGGCGGGGCCTACGGCTTCAATACGGAGACGAGTCCGGGACCTGCTATCCCTTCGCTTGCGAGCCGCAAGCTCTTCCTCAGTGATCCCGAGGCATGGCCTGCAACAGAAGACTGGAGCCTGCACTACGGTGGAGGTGAGTTCAAGAACCTTAACGTCTTCGATGAAGCCATGACGGCTATCTATGCGAAGCCCGCGAATGCCGCGGATTATGAGCGGATGGCGCAGACGATGACTTACGACTCGGAGCGTGCCATGTTCGAGTCCTACTCACGCAACAAGTACAGCGCCACCGGCGTGGTGCAGTGGATGCTGAACAACGCGTGGCCGTCGATGATATGGCACTTATACGATTACAATCTCGACGCGGACGCGGGTTATTTCGCAGTGAAGAGGGCATGCGAGCCTCTGCACATTCAGTACAGCTACGACGACCGCTCCATCGTTGCCGTCAACAGCACGTATCAACCCGCCTCCGAGCTGCACGCCGCGATCCGCGTGCATAACCTTGAATGGAAG
>NZ_JASGFD010000019.1:0-83620 GCF_047605705.1 Silvibacterium sp.
TGGCGCAGTGGCCGAAGGCGATTCGCGCGTGGCGCAGTGGCCGAAGGCGATTCGCGCGTGGCGCAGTGGCCGAAGGCGATTCGCCCTGCACGCAGCAGTCCCAAATCCGAACTCCTAACTAAGCCTCACCCAAACCGGTCCCGGAACCCTCCAAACACCCCTCTTTTCCCCTCATCTTCGCCCTGATCCATGGCCGAATAGCGCCTGTGTCCTGAAACGGCACACCGGAGCCAGCCATGCACGCCGCATCGCCGCACAACCCACGCCGTACCCGGGTCTTCCTCCGGCTATGGATCGCGATGCTCTGCGCTTTGAGGCTTCTCAGCCCGCCTCCCGCGCTTGCCGGTGGCCCGCGCTGGGTCGCTGGCGCTGCCTTCTTCAACGCCTCGGCTCTCGGGCAGCCCATCGTCTGGTCCGGCGGCCGGATCAGCTATTATGTCGACCTTGGCCCGCTCAGCACCACCGAATCGAACGGCGCAGCCACCACGCTGGTCACCAACGCCGCCGCGGTCTGGAACGCCGTCCCCACCGCCGCCGTCCAGCTCACTTTTCAGGGCAATCTCGCCGAGGACGTGAACGGCAGCAACGTGAGCAGCGCCGGCGGCACGCTCTCTGAACCGTCCGACATCGAGCCCACCGCCACCACGCGCCCCGTCGCCGTCATCTTTGACGCGGATGGCTCGGTGCTCACAGCGCTCTACGGCGCCGGAGCCGCCGATCCCACCGTCTGCCCGCAGACCGGCGTCTACTCGCAGGTCGACAACATGTCCGCCGACGGCCACATCGCCCACGCGCTCATCATCGTCAATGGCCTCTGTGCCACCAACGCAGGCATGGAAGCGGTGCTTGAGTACCAGCTCATCCGCGCCTTCGGCCGCGTCCTCGGCCTCGACTGGTCGCAGGCCAACGAAGAGCAGTTCGCCACCAGCTCGCCCACCGACGACGACCTCGCCGGATGGCCCATGATGCATCCCGTCGAGCGGCTATGCAGTGAGAACGCCGAAACCTGCCTGCCCGACCCCACCACGCTGCGCACCGATGACATCGCCGCGCTCAACCGCCTCTATCCCGTCACCACAGCCAACCAGTCGTCGTGGCCGTCGAAACAGCTCACCGCCGCAAATACCGTCACCGTGCGCGGCACCGTCAGTTTTCGCAATGGACAGGGGATGCAGGGTATCAACGTTGTCCTGCAGCCGCTGAACCCGCTCACCGGGCTGCCCGATCTCCGCTATACCGCGACGGCCGTCAGCGGCGCGTACTTCACAGGCAATGCGGGCTCAGTCATCGCCGCCGCGCCCGTTTCGACCGCATATCTGACCGGAACCTTCGGTAGTAACGACACGGCTCTCGAGGGCTACTACGAGATCAGCGGCGTACCACTCCCCGCGGGCGAAACCTCCTCCGGCTATCAACTCACGCTCGAGGCCGTGAACTCGCTTTACACGCAGAAGGAGTCGGTCGGCCCATACGTCACCGGGCAGGTCACGCCTTCAGGAACGCTGCCTACCGTCCAGCTCGGCGCGCTCGCCGCCGGAGCCGACCTCACCCAGGACATTACCATCGATGATTCAGCCGGAGAGAGCTTCTCCGGAAATGACGGCTCTCAGGCTTCGCCCGCCGCGGTGCCGCCTGCTGGAGAATGGACCTCCCGTCTCACCGGCTACGGCCACGCCAGCTGGTTCGCCTTCTCCCCAAAGGCCAACCGCGAGTACACCGTCGAGGCGCAATCTCTCGACGACAGCGCCCAGCCCACCACCGCAAAAGCCATGCCGCTCATCGGCGCATGGAACGCCTCGGACGCCCTCGGCACTACGCCCGACGTCTCCACCACGCAGCCCTTCAACGGCGGCGCAACCGGCCTCAGCTCGCTCGCCGTCGTCACAGTCGCGACAGGCGAAGAGCGCACCGCCATCGCCGATGCCCGTGGCGACGGCCGTCCCGACTATCTTTATCGCGGCCGCATCCTCTACGCCGACTCCGTCCAGCCCAGCTCGCTGCCCGCAGGCGGCGGCCCCATCGTGATCGAAGGCATCGGCTTCCGCATCGATTCGGTCGTCAAGGTCAATGGCCGCGCCGCACAGGTCACCAGCGTCTCGCCCACCGAGATCACCGCCATGGCCCCGGCCTCGAACGGCGCCACCGGCACCGTGCAGGTCGAGGTCGACGATCCCCTGACGCTCGGCGTCACCATCATTGCCGACGGCCTCGCTTACACCGCGCAGTCCGGCGACACCCTCACCCTCATCGCCGCGCCCACCGGCTCCGTCCCGATGAACGTGCCGCAACCGCTCACCGTCCGCGCCATGAACTGGGACGATGAGTGGCCCGCACCCGGAGATGCCGTGACCTTCACCGTCACCGCCGGCACGGCCACGCTCGGCTGCGGCCAGAGCACCTGCACCATCATCTCGAACGTGAACGGACTGGCTTCCACCACCGTGAGCGCCGGCACAACCGCTCTCACGCAGGTCACTGCTT
The DNA here is from genome assembly GCF_047605705.1 of Silvibacterium sp. Taxonomy (NCBI): domain Bacteria; kingdom Pseudomonadati; phylum Acidobacteriota; class Terriglobia; order Terriglobales; family Acidobacteriaceae; genus Silvibacterium; species Silvibacterium sp. Next base: position 2,482 of record NZ_JASGFD010000019.1, read on the forward strand.
CGCTCGTGAGCGGCGCATCCGTCCTCAGCGAATTCTATGGAGCCGCGCCTCCCTCCATCAGCGCGCTCACGCCTGCGCTCTATCTCGCCATCGGCAGCGCCTTCCAGTGGACACCGCAGGCCCTCGTCCTGAACGCAGGCAGTCCACTCTCCGGAGCTGCCGTGGCATGGACCAGCACTGCTTCTGACATCACTCTCGCCGCCGGTTCCAGCATGACAAACGCAGCGGGCATCGCCGCGCAAACGCTCACCGCCGGGCCATTCTCCTCCGGCGAGACGGAGACCGTCCGAGCCTGCTACGCAGCGGTCTGCGCCCCCTTCACGCTCTATGCCGTGCATCTTGAAACCGCTGTCCTCGCGCCAGTCAGCGGCACCACCCAGCAGACCGCTCCCGGCGTAGGCTTCGCGGCCGTCACGCTCGCAGTCACTGACGCTGTCGGCCATCCCATGGCCGGGGCCGCTGTCACCTTCTACGAAACCCTCCGCGCCTGGACGGCGCCGTGCCCCACGCAGGGCAGCTGCCCGCCTGCGCCGGTCCTCGCCCAGGCCGCCGCGCAGTCCATCTCCGCGGCAGACGGCACTGTCACGCTCACACCCATCAGCCTCGACGGCCAGCCCGGACGCCTCTCCGTCCTGGCCGCCGCAGGTCCCAGCGCCACCTACAGCTTCGAGCTCGACAGCCCACCTCCGACTGAGTAGCGGGCGTCTTTGCGCTGAAGCGCGATAGGCGGAGCGGTACGAACTCCTCTGTGCTCTCCGTGTCCTCTGTGGTGAATGGGTTCTTTCCTTCCCGCCCAAGCGGAGCTTGGACGTGCCACCCTCATCCTCCCGGCTGGAGGAAAACCGCAGGTTCCTCCACTGCGCGAGACAAAAAAACGTTTCGCTTCGGTCGGAATGACAGATTCACTGAGATTCGAGGAAGACCCACCCATAACCAACGGCGTGTCATGGGTGGGGCACCCGGTCTGATCGCGACCAGCGGGAGCGGAGGCGGGTCGCCCTGCGCGAAGCAGCCGGAGGCGGGTCGGGCCACGCGCAGTGGCAAAATGCTGGGACGGGCAATACCCAAAACGCAACTCTCTGACCGAAATGTGTGTCAGATAGGCTTGTAATCTTCGGGACAGGCGCCCAAACGCTCGCAGGCGCCGCAACATCGCTCTTAAGCCCGGGAGATGAGGCTACGATGAACACGAAAACGAATCTGCACGACTCCGCCGCCCGCACCCTCTGGTCCTTTGGACAGAAAGCCATTGCCGGCGCGCTCGTTTATCTGATGATTCCCATGGGCGTTGCCGATATGTGGGCGCAGGAAGCCCCGCCCCCGCCGCCGCCCGACCAGGCCCAACAGGGCTATCCGCAGCAGCCCGGTCCTGACCAGGGAGCGCCGCCCCAGCAGTACAACGCGCTCAGCCCTGAGCAGCTCGACCAGCTGACCGCCCCGATCGCGCTCTATCCGGACGCGCTGGTGGCCCAGATTCTTGCTGCGTCCACCTATCCGACGCAGATCGTCGAAGCCGACCGCTTCGTCCAGTCGCACCCCGGCTATCCGCCGGATCAGCTCGGCCAGATGGTCGACGGCATGCAGTGGGACCCCAGCGTGAAGGCGCTCGTGGCCTTCCCCTCCGTGCTCTCCAACCTGGACCGTAATCTCGACTGGACCAGCCAGCTCGGCAACGCGTATTACAACCAGCCGCAGGATGTAATGTCCTCCGTGCAGGCCATGCGCCAGCGCGCCTACCAGGCCGGCAGCCTGCGCAGCAACCAACAGATCGCCGTCGACTACGCGCCGAGCGAAATCGTGATCGCTCCGGCCAACCCGGCGGTCGTCTACGTGCCCTACTACAACCCGTGGGTGGTGTACGGCGGACCGGTCGTCGCGTGGCCGGGCTACTATGTCGCCACGCCGCCGGTCGGCGTCGCCCTTGGCGTAGGCCTGGCGATCGGCTTCGGTGTCGGCATCGCGATCGGCGCCTTCGGTCATTTCGGCTGGGGATGGCATAGCTGGGGCATGGGCTGGGGCGCACACTCCCTGGTCTTCCAGCGCAATGTCTACATCTCCCGCAGCGTGACGGTCGTGAACCACGGCTACTACGGCCACTTTGACCGCGCTCCCGGAGCCCGTGCCTTCAATGCCAACATGGCTGCCCGCGCCGGTGCCTTCCACGGCGGAGCACCCGGTGGCTTCAACCGCGGCGGCGCTGCCGGCGGGTTTAACCGCCCCGGCGGAGCTGCAGGCTTCAATCGCGGTGGTGCGGAGAACTTCAACCGCGGCGGAGCCGGTGCCCAGAACTTTAACCGTGGAGCCGCAGGCGGCGCGCAGAACTTCAATCGCGGTGCAGCCGGCGGAGCCCAGAACTTCAACCGTGGCGCTGCGGGCGCGGCAGGAGCCAACCATGCTCCGGCCGGAAACGCGGCCCGTCCGGCAGGCAATGCCGCCCAGGGTCACGCCGCCGGTGGAGCTCAGCATGCGGCGCCGGCCTCCCACGGCGGTGGTGGCCATCCCGCAGCCAGCCATAGCAGCGGCGGTCACGAACACCACTAAACCGAACCACGAAAGAATAGCGAAGGGCGGAACCTCCGGGTTCCGCCCTTTTCTTTTCATCCGATGTCGAGAAAGCCTTTTCTTCTCCTATTCCCTGCCCTTTCTTCGCCTTTTTTACGCCGATTTTGGTCCTTGACCGTTTTGTCTGTGAAAATAAACAAAGGAACCCCTCGTTCATAACGAATAAGAGAGACGGTGCTAAACATCTCAGCGCCCAGAAGAGGGTTCCGCGCATCAAGAGGTAAAGAGGAGAGAGGATGAACGCGACAGCGCAAGGAGCAGTACGGATTCCTGCCCTGCAACAGGGTCGGCGCCCCCGTCTGCTTGTTCTGGGAGGCGGTTTTGCCGGTACTCATGTGGCCAAGGCGGCCGCGCATTTGCCCATCGACATCACCATTGTCGACCGACGCAATCACTTTACATTTCAGCCGCTGCTCTATCAAGTAGCTCTGGCTGTACTTTCGCCGGCCAACATCGCATCGCCCATCCGCAGCATCGTAAGCGGCAAGCAGAACGTCGAAGTCCTGATGGACGAAGCCATCGGCTTCAATCTCGACGGCCGCCGCGTGCAGATGAAGAGCGGCGTGGAACTCGAGTACGACTACCTTGTCGTGGCCACCGGCGCCACCCACTCCTACTTCGGCAATGACGCCTGGGCTGCCAATGCGCCCGGCCTCAAGACCATCGAAGACGCCATCGAAATCCGCCGCCGCGTGCTGCTCGCCTTCGAGCTCGCCGAGCGCCAGATGCTCGAGACCGGCTCGCACCCGCCGCTCAACTTCGTCGTCATCGGCGGCGGCCCCACCGGCGTCGAACTCGCCGGCGCCATCTCGGACATCGCCAAGCTCTACATGAAGGAAGATTTCCGCCACATCGACCCGGCCAAGGCCCGCGTCATGCTGGTGGAAGGCGGTCCTCGTATCCTCGCCGCCTACCCCGAAGAGCTTTCGAAGAAGGCTGTTGAGCAGCTCACCGACCTCGGCGTCGAAGTTCACACCAAGATGCAGGTCTCGGACGTCCAGGCCGGCTATGTCGTCGCCAACGGCGAGCGCATCGATGCCGTCGTGACCCTCTGGGCCGCCGGCGTGCAGGCTTCGCCCCTCGGCAAGCTCCTCGGTTTTGAGACCGATCGCCGCGGCTGTGTCGTCGTCAACCGCAACCTGAATCCTCCGAACCGCCCCGAAGTCTTCATCTGCGGCGACCTTGCCCACGTCGAAATCAACGGCAAGCAGGTTCCCGGCGTGGCGCAGCCCGCCATGCAGATGGGCGACCACACCGCCAAGATGATCGAGCAGGACCTCGACGGCAAGCCCCGTACCGAGTTCACCTACTTCGACAAGGGCGATATGGCCACCATCGGCCGCATGGCCGCCGTTGCCAACGTGAAGTGGCCCTTCAAGGCGAAGTGGAGCGGCTTCCCCGCCTGGATCACGTGGCTGATGGTGCACGTCATGTTCCTCGTCGGCTTCCGCAACCGGGTCACCGTCTTCTTCGAGTGGATCTGGAACTACTTCACCTTCACGCACGGCGCGCGCCTCATCACCGGCAGCCAGCAGCTGCCCGGCTGGACCGATCAGCGCGGCGTGCAGCCCGGCGCAACTGGAGCCCTCGATCCGAACTCTCCCGGCGAAGTCTCCAAGGAAAAGGCCGGCGTAGCGTAAGCAGCAACGCCATCTCTGCAGCACAAGAGCCCTGCGCGCAAGCGCAGGGCTCTTTTTGTTGGAACGGGCCAGACGAAGAGACTCGCACCTGCGGCGCTACACCGCGCAGCATCCGCACGCCTCTCGCGTCTCCTCGCTTATTTCTGAGGCAGACACCCTGCGCGGACCAAAGGTCAGCAGGCTCGCGAGCGCCAGTATCCATGCGCCCGCTCCGCCATAGAGCATCACCACGAGAAAGCCATGCGTGAGCGCTGCATGGTAGATTGCGCCGTGCCCATCCAGGGAAGCCTTACCCGCGGCGACGCCTTCCGCCAGAGCATGCAGCTGCGCCGCATCGAGCCTTCCCGACAAGGCACGCGCAAGCGAAGAGCTGACGCCTTCCACGAGAAGAAATCCCATCAGCGCGATATTGATCGCCAGCGTGATCAGCCGCGCGCTGATGTCGATACCGCTGGCCATGCCCGCGCGGCTGCTCGAGACAGCGCCGGTCGTCGTGTTCGTCACCGGCGTATTCGTGAGTCCCAGCCCGACGCCCGCCAGCAGCGAGCCGGGCAGAAGGGTGAGCCAGCTCGCATGGGGCGCGCTCGCGCCATACGCCATCAGAAACAGGCCAAGGCCGATCGTGAACAGACCCGCCGGAATCACCACGCCCGGACGGTACCGCAGCGCGAGGCGCTCCGCATACGGCGGAACCGCAAGCGTCGGCAGCGTGTAAGCCAGCAGCGACAGGCCCGCCGTCATGCTGCCGTATCCGAGCCCGCCCTGGAAATACATCGGCAGATAGATCATGAACGGCCAGAAGCTGAAGTTCATCCCGATGGACCCGAAGATCGCGCCCGAAAAATCACGGATGCGGAAGACCGAGAAGTCGAACATCGGATGCGGCTGCGTTTTTTCGACCAGGAGAAACAGCAGGAAGCTCAGCACCGCGCCGCTCAGGATGCCGATGGCCGCAAGGCTGGTGAAACCGAGATCCGGCCCCTGCGTGATGAAGTACGCCAGGCCGAAGATCGCCAGGGAAAGCGTGACGATGCCTCCCACGTCGAGCTTCTTCGCCTGCGGGTCGTTCGACTCCTGCACTCCGCTCAAGACGAGCACCAACGTGATGGCAGCCACCAGTACATGCACCAGGAAGACCCACTGCCAGTTGGAAACCGCGGCGATCGCGCCTCCGATCAGCGGCCCGAATCCCAGGCCGAAACCGAAGATGATCCCCCACCAGCTAAAGGCGCGGCTTCGCTCCTTCCCTTCGCGGAACTGGTTCGCAAGAATGGCGACCAGGCAGATCAGCATCGCGCCTCCGCCGATCCCCTGCAGAAAGCGGCTGAGGATCAGCACCGTCGCACTGTGCGCCAGCCCGCAAAGAAGCGAGGCTATCCCGAACAGCACGATGCTTATGACAAACATCCGCCTTCGCCCGAAGCGATCCGCAAGCGTGCCGGTTGCCATCAGCACGGTGGTACACGCGATCGTGTATGCATTCATGATCCACTGCATCTGCTTGAGATCGGCATGCAGCACCCGCTCCAGCGTAGGGAGAATCGTCGGCACGCTTGAAATTTCGAGGCCGAACATCAGGGCAGCCAGGCAGACTGCAATCAGGGCAATGGTGTCTTTCCTCACTCGGGACCGGATCATGAGCCCATTCTGAGCGGCTCTGCATTCATGAATCAAACGATTCTTTTTCACCTTACTCAGTAAGATCCGTCATATATTATCCGACTATGGATTTCGATCCCGCCCTGATGCGCGCTCTGTCCGCCGTGAACGAGACCGGCAGCTTTACGCGCGCCGCCCAGCGCCTGCACCTGACCCAATCCGCGATCAGCCATCAGATCCGCCGCCTCGAAGAACAGGTGGGGCGGCCACTTCTGCATCGCACCACGCGGCGTCTCCAGCTGACCGAGGATGGCAACGAATTCCTTCGCCACGCCGAACAGATCCTCGCCTCGTTCGACGCGCTGCAGCAGCGCTTTCAGTCCTCCCGGATCTCCGGAGTGGTGCGCTTTGGCGTTCCCGAGGCGTTCATGAGCGATCGCCTGCCATCACTCCTTGCGCAGTTCTCGCGCAGCTTTCCCGCCATCCGTCTCGATGTAAGCGTGAGCAACTTTCTCGATCTGCAAACCATGATCCGCAGGGGAGAACTCGATCTCGCGGTGGTGCTTTCAAGCGCCTCAAAGCTCAAGGGAACGACGCTGCAGAAGACGCGCTTCCTGTGGGCAGCCGCCGAAACCCTCGAACTGCCACGGGACGGTTCGCTTCCCTTTGTCCTGTCACCGGCGCCCTGCGTCAATCGGCGGATCGCGGTCGACGCGCTCCGGCCGGCCGGCATCGAGTGGCACATCGTCTACACCTCGCTCAGCCAGCAGGGCATCCGCGCAGCCGTCCTCGCAGGGCTCGGCATCACCGTCATCACGCACGACGAGCTTGAGCCCGGCATGAAGATCCTGGGCAGGGAGCACGGACTGCCGCCTCTGCCAGAGGCCGACTACCTCCTCGTCTGGAGCTCGAAGAAAAAGACCGAGGCCGCCGTCGAATTCGGAAAGCTGCTCACCGCCATGTCGCCTCCATCCGCGCGGACGAGAAAGAAACAGCAGCTCATGCAGTAGATAATGCGTTTTGCCGAAGAACCGGGTACTTCACGTCTCGATGCTGAGACCTGGGTTCGCAATTCAGCTCGATACAGAAGTAGCCACACCCGGAGTCAGCCACGTGAGCCTGTCCTCGATCGCCCCAGCCGCAAATGCTGCTGCGATCACCGCGCGCGATTCCGTGAAGTGCTTCCAGCCCTCGAAGTGCGCGGGCACAATTCGCGTCTTCGGAAGGGCCTGCGAAAAGCGCACCGCCTCCTCGGCTTTGAATGTCAGGTGCGCGGGGTTCACGACCACCTTCGCCGCGCCCAGAAACAGGATGGCCACGCGGATCGAAGGAAAACGCCGCACGATCTCCTCCACGCCCTCGAACCAGACCGTGTCACCCGAGACATAGAGCACATCCTCCGGCGCATCGTCGAAGGCCAACAGGAAGCCCGTCACCGGGCCACGATCAGCCTCTGCCGAACCATGCCTCGCCGGAGTGCCGGTCACGTGCAGCCGTCTTCCGCTGGGTGAAGTCAGTGTCGTCGTCTGCCACGGTGCAAGCCCCACCGCGTTGCCTCCACTGCCGGCCCCGTTCAGCCGCTCCGCTGCATCCGGCGTGGTGAGAACCGCACCGGCCTGCGAAAGCAGTTGCCGCCCCGCATGATCCAGGTTGTCGCTGTGATGTTCATGGCTCAGCAGCACTGCGTCGAGCGCGCCGAGCGAAGATGCCTCCACCGCAGGCCCGGCAATCTTGTAGAGCGTCACCGGCCCAGCCGTATATTCATTCCCACCGGCGTCGAAAGTCGGATCGGTCAGCAGGCGCAATCCGCCAAACTCGATGAGAACCGTCGGTCCACCGATATACGTCAGCCGCACATCCTCTGCAATCGACATGGCATTTCCTCCCGGCTCGCAGGATCGCCCTGCGGGCCGCGCATACAAGATGCCACAACTGCACGCAGGGCTTCATCCGGCATCTGTCGCTTCCGGCCGAAGCGAAGGCCCCTGTGGCTCTTCAGAACCGGCGCAAACCCTGCCCCACTATCCCCTGCACCCTCTCCGCAAATAGACTGTTTCCAGAAAACGAGGGCCGCCGCAGTGGAAGCATATCCAGGTCATGCGTACGTAGAACGCGTCGTCGATCTCACCGATCCCAGCGATAACCAGATCCTCAACCAGTCTGTAGAGGACGCACGCGCCGCTGTGCTGGCCAACGATGCCGAGCGTGTCCGCCGCATCTCGGGCTCCTTTGCGCTGCTCGCGCGTGACGGCAAGACTGTACGCATGGCCCGCTCGCTCGACCGCCCCATGCGCTACTTTCTTGCCAAGCGCGCCGAGGGCCCGGCGCTGATCGTCGCTCCGCGCATCGATGCGATCTACAAACAGCTGGAGCTCGAAGGCCTCGCCGGCCAGTTCCATCCCGGCTACACGCGTATGGTGCCCGCGCACTACATCACCGAGCTGCAGCTCATCGGCTGCCCCGATCCCGACCCGACCTATACCCGCTTCTTCACGCCTGTCTCGAACGCGCTTTCGACCGACACCGCCGAGATCGGTCGCGCCTACATCGGCTCGCTTGCAGACGAGATCGCCGAGTGGCTCCAGTCCATCCCCGAGCACGAACCCATCGGCGTCTGCTTCTCGGGAGGCATCGACTCCGGCTCGGTCTTTCTGGTTACTTACCATGTGATGCTCAGGCTCGGCATGAGCCTGAGCCGCCTCAAGGCCTTCACGCTCGACCTCGGCGATGGTCCCGATCTCCGCCAGGCCCGCGCCTTTCTCGATTCGCTCGGCCTCGGTCTCTTCCTCGAAACCATCGAGGCCGATCCCACAACCTTGAACGCCGAAGACACCATCCGCATCACCGAGGACTACAAGGCGCTCGACGTCGAGTCCGCCACCATGGCCCTTGCGCTGCTGCGTGGCATCCGCGCACGCTATCCCGAGTGGAAGCACCTCATCGACGGCGACGGCGGCGACGAGAACCTCAAGGACTATCCCATCGAGGAAAACCCCGAGCTCACCATCCGCAGCGTAGTGCACAACCAGATGCTCTACCAGGAAGGCTGGGGCGTCGGCCGCATCAAGCACTCGCTCACGTATTCGGGCGGCCTCTCACGCTCTTACACGCGCACCTTTGCGCCCGCACGCCATTACGGCTTCAGCGGCTTCAGCCCTTATACCCGGCCCAACGTCATCGCCGTGGCCGAAGCCGTGCCCTTCATCGAGATCACGAACTACAGCGTGCCGCGCCTTTACGAACTCAAGGGTGAGATCGTCGCCGCTGGCGTCCGCGCCCTCACCGGCCTAGACATGCCTGTCTACGAGAAACGCCGCTTCCAGCACGGAGCGCTGCCGAAAGAAGCCATGCAGCGACACCTGCCCATGCGCGAAGCCGAGTACCGCCGCCAGTTCCTCTCGCTCTACCAATAGCCGCCATGGCCGAGCCGTTACAACCCGCATCGTTCAACGAGCGCTACCCCACATCGCCCAGCGGGCGCGACCGCTGGATCGTTGAGCATCGCGGCGCGGTGCTTAATGACGATGGCATCCCCATCGCCGAGCACCGCGCCGCGCTCTCGCCATGGGAACCCTACGGATATTTCCTAGAAGAAGAACCTGCTGCCAACGGCCGCGTCGCGGAATGCGTAACCATCCTGCTCACAAATCGCGAATGCCCGTGGCGATGCGCCATGTGCGACCTGTGGCGCAACACGCTGACCGCCACAGTTCCCACCGGGGCAATCCCCGCGCAAATCGACTACGCACTGAGCAGGCTTCTGCGTCCAGGTGAAAACCCGGGTGCCCCACGTCTCGCTTCTGAGACGTGGGAATCGTCGCAGAGCTCTAGAGAAGCCCGCGGTGACCCATTCAAGCCCGAAGTTGGTTTGAGTGGGGAACACAGGATTCAGGGTGTAACACCCGCCACACCCTACACCCCAAACCCTACCCCCTCGCAGATCAAGCTCTACAACGCAGGTTCCTTCTTCGATCCCCGCGCTATACCGTCTGAAGACGACGAGGCCATCGCCGCACGCCTCCGGCATTTCGATCGCGTCATCGTCGAATGCCATCCGGCCCTGCTCGGGGACCGCATCGGCGACCGCTGCCTGCGCTTCCGCAGCCTGATACCCGGCAGGCTCGAAGTCGCCATGGGCCTCGAAACCGTACATCCTGAAGCGCTCGAAAAGCTGAACAAGCGCATGACTCTTGCGAGCTTCCGCGCTTCTGCCGACTGGCTCCGCGAAAACGACATCGACCTGCGTGCCTTCATCCTCGTGCAGCCGCCATTTGTGCCGGCAAGTGAGGCACTGCACTGGACCTGCCGCTCGCTCGACTTCGCCTTCGACTGCGGCGCCACGGCGGTATCGCTGCTCGCCACCCGCGGCGGCAACGGCGCGATGGAGTCGCTTGCAGCCGGAGGTCACTTCCTCCCGCCATCACTCGCAAGCGTCGAAGCCGCCTTCGACTATGGCCTCAGTCTGCAACGCGGCAGAGTCTTCACCGATACGTGGGATGTGCCAAAGTCCGCGGCCTGCGATGGCTGCAGCGAAGCGCGCATCGCACGCCTGAAAGCCATGAACCTCTCGCAACAGATACAGCCGCGCATTGCCTGCGAACACTGCAACACCATCGCTCCGTAAACCAGCACGAAAACGGGTGCCCCGTCCAAGCTCCGCTGCTTGGGGTGGGAGAACGCAAATCTCACGAGACGACCGCAAAGCATTCACATGAAAGCATCGCATCCGATTCAGCAGTACGACCTCGCCATCACAGGCTCCGGCTTCGCAGGAACCGTCCTCGCAGCCATCGCCCGCCGTCTCGGCCTCTCTGTCGTCCTCCTCGAGAAGCACGCGCATCCGCGCGTCGTCATTGGAGAATCCGCCACGCCGCTCTCCGCACTGCTGCTCGAAGAAATCGCCGCACGCTACGACCTGCCCGCGCTCGCTGCTTTTTCGAAGTGGGGCACATGGCAGCGCAAACATCCGGAGATTGCCGTAGGCCTCAAGCGCGGCTTCACCTTCCATCATCACGCGCCGGGCCAACCTGCCGCTTCAGGCCGCGACACACAACTGCTCGTCGCCGCAAGCCCGAACGATTCCATCGGCGACGTGCACTGGTATCGCTCCGACTTCGACCACTTCCTGCTAAAAGAAGCGATTCGCCAAGGCGCGGATTACTACGATCACGTCGAGAGTCTCACCCCGGTCTTTGACAGCGAAGGCGTCACACTTAAGGCCACGCGTCACGGCGAGCCAGTCCACATCCGCGCGCAGTTCCTTATCGACGCCACGGGCCCACGCGGCTTCCTGCACCGCGCACTCGCACTCGGCGACGCGCCACTCCCCGGCATGCCCGCCACCGAGGCACTCTACAACCACTTCACACATGCAGCAAAGCTGGAGAGTGGAGCACACGCGCGCCTGGATGGCCAGCACCCTCCCTACCCTATCGACGACGCCGCCGTACACCATCTTTTTCCTGGCGGATGGGTCTGGGTGCTGCAGTTCAACAACGGCGTCACCAGCGCGGGCGTTGCCTGCACGCGCGAAACAGCTGCGCGGCTCAACCTTCGCGAAGGCGAACCCGCATGGCATCGCCTGCTCGAAGAAATCCCCGCGCTGAAAGAGCAATTTGCGCACGCAAAACCCGAGCGAGCCTTTACACATATCCCGAGCCTGAATTTCCGGTCCGCCAATATCGTCGATCCATATGAAAGACCGCGCTGGGCGCTGCTTCCCTCCGCCGCAGGTTTCGTCGACCCGCTGCTCTCGACAGGCTTCCCGCTCACGCTGCTCGGCATCAGCCGCATCGCGCGCATCCTCTCAGGGCACGCACCGGGAGCATGGCACAAGACAGACTTCGCACAGGAGTTGCAAGCCTACGCCGCGGCCACGGATGCGGAACTCCTCGCAGCCGCGCGCCTCATCTCCGCGCTCTATGCAAATCTCAACAATTTCCCCGTATTTACCGCGCTCTCGCTGCTTTATTTCGCAGCTGTGAGCTACTCCGAGACTGCGCGCCGCCTGGGGCGCAACGATCTCGCCCCATCTTTCCTGCTCCATGATCGCGCAGGCTTCGGTCCCGCAATGAAAGCTCTCTGCGAACGCGCCCACTCCTCACGCACGCCGCAGGAATCTGTGGCCCTTCTCGATGCCATCTACACAGCCATCGGACCCATCAATGTAGCCGGGCTCGGTAATCCCGAGCGCCGCAACTGGTATCCCGTCGAAGCAGCAGACCTCTACACCAACGCCTACAAACTTGAAGCCACGCAGGAAGACATTGCGGCTTTGCTCCAGCGCTGCGGCTTCAGCTAGGCCCTATCGAAGATCCTGCTTCGCCACGATCCCTTTTCCTTCTTCCACGGTTACAAATTGGTTCGGAGCCACGTCGGCCACCGTCTCCCGGCGCCCACTCGGCCACGCAATCTCGATCTTCGCAACGTTTTTCGCATCCGGCTTGCCGAGTCCGAAGGTCAGCGGCAACTCGCTCTGCGAGAGATAGCTCGAGCCTGACTTCACGCGCTCCGTCACGCGCAGCCCGCGAGCCGTCGTCACCGTCACTTTCGCGCCAATGCCGTCTTTATTGGACTTCACACCCACCAGCTTCACACGCAGCGCATCATTCGCATTGCCATTGTCATTGCGCAACAGCTTTGCCGCGCCATTGCTGATGTTCAGCGCCAGGTCCAGGTCACCATCCAGATCGATATCCGCATAGGCCGCGCCACGCCCGACCACTGGCTGACGCAGCGCCGAACCAACCTTCGCCGTCACATCCTCAAACTTTCCGTGCCCGATGTTATGGAACAGCAGCGGAGCCTCCGCATAGCTCAACGTCGGCGTCGTCACCGCTACGTCATCGGCCACATGCCCGTTGAAGGCGAAAATATCCGGCAGCCCATCAAGATCGTAATCAAAGAAGAAGCTCGAAAAGGTCAGAGACTTCGCCGACGGCCCCGCGATCCCCGATGCATTCGCCACGTCTGAGAACAAACCGCCGCCGTCATTGTGAAAGAGCGCCATGCTCTCATTCGTGAAGTTGCCCACCACGAAGCTCTCGCGGCCCGAGCCATCATAGTCCGCCGCATCCGTGCCCATACCCGCACGCGCTTTGCCTGCATCGCTGAAAGCCACACCCGCGGCGAATCCACTCTCCGTGAACGTGCCGTTGTGATTGTTGCGGTAGAGCTTGTTTGGCTGCGTATCGTTTGTCACAAACAGATCGAGCCATCCGTCATCGTCGAAGTCCACCAGCGCCACGCCCAGTGACTTGCTCGTCGCGTCTTCGAGTCCCGCCGCCTTCGTCACATCCTTGAACCGGCCGTTGCCTTCATTGTGGTAGAGCGTAGCCGACTCGCCCTTATAGAGCTCCGGCGTGCAATACGACTTATGCGTGCCATCGAGCGAGCAGCGCTGGTCTGTCGCCACGGACCACGTCACATAGTGAGCAACATACAGATCGAGCTTCCCGTCATTGTCGTAGTCGAACCACACCGCACCACTGGCGAATCCCGGCGACGCCACGCCCGCCTTCGTCGTCACATCTGTGAAGGTGCCGTTCCTTGCGTTGTGCAGTAATCGGCCTCCGCCAACAGCGGAAATGTAAATATCGTCGTAGCCGTCGTTGTCGAAATCCCCCACCGCGCAGCCCATGCCGTAAATCTCTACATCGAGATGCGCAGCCTTTGTCACATCGGTGAACGTGCCGTCGTGGTTGTTGTGATAGAGAGCGGGCGTGGAACGCTGGCGCTCATGCCCGGGCCAGTCCTTACCGTTCACAAACAGCACATCCTGCCAACCGTCGTTGTCGTAGTCGATGAAGCACACGCCACTGCCCATCGTCTCCGGCAAATACTTTTCGCCAAAGGCCCCACTATTATGCCGGAAATGAATGCCTGCAGCAGCCGTCACATCGGTAAAACGCACGGGACCCGCACCACGCATGCGCGCTGCGCCCGTCGTGGGAGCAGACTGCGGCGTGGCAATGGGTGAGGACGCGGATGCTGGCTTATTTGAAGCAGCTACAGGTGAGGATGTTGATGGCGCCGAGGAACGCTGACATCCGCTCAACGCAACCGCAAGCGAGACAAGTAAGACAGAGAAAAAGCGACGAAGCAACAAGCGTCAGCACCTTTGTTTACAAGTTCAGTATCGTTAAGCCGCGACCGGCTCAGACGAAAGGATTTTCTTCCGCCGCGCATCCAGCCACATCTCGAGCAGCAGCGCTGGCGGCCCTACCAGGAACAGCGCGTACAGCGGCGCATAGGTACTCTGCTCCAGCCGCAGCAGCATCTCTACAATCGCCACCACGACCACCACCGCGCACTGCCCCCAGCGCGTCCGCACCGTCGTCTTCGGGTCTGTAATCATGAAGAAGATAAAGAGTTGGTACTCGGGCCCCGTGATCGGCGCAATCTCCGATTGCCATGGCTCGTGAATCATCCACGCCCGCAGCAGCGCCAGCAGCAGAAACGAGATCACGTAAGTCGCAGTGATGTGAAAGCGCCGCAGCCGCCAGATAATCGCTGAGCCCAGCAGCCAGATCACCGCCATCGCCACCAGGTTATTGCCCCATTGAATGCCGAGCATCGCCACCGTCTCCGGCAGCAGGAACAGCATCACGCAGATGGCGAAATTCGATGGGTTCCAGATGTGCCGCCCGCGCACCCGCAGCACATATTTCGACGTGATCGCCAGGGCCGCGCACACCGCGAAGGGCCAGAAAGCCGGCGTGCGCAGCAGAATGCCCACGCTGATGCCCGAGATATACGCGCTCGCCAGGTTTGGATATTTGCCGAGGAAGATCTTCCCCAGCAGCAGTTCTGTAACCACCGCGGTGGCAATTGCCAACGCCGTGCGCGAGTAGCTCTCGAGGATGCCGTAGCTCAGCTGTGCCGCCAACAGGATCACAGTAATGAACACCGGCGGCACGTAGCGATTTTCGAGCGACAGCCACTGCTTCCATAACGGCTTTCCCGCCGCCGGCGGCGCGGGCATCGCGACAGCTGCTTCACTCATAACGCATCCTCACAACTCGGGCTCTTTCACTTCGTACAGCTTGTCCGGCGAAAGGTTCTCGAGCGTCTGCACTTTGCCCGAGGGCCAGCGGATTACAGCCTTCTCGATCTTCGGATCCTTGCCGAGCCCAAAGTGTACGTGCCGATCGTTCTCCGCGGCAAAACCGCATCCGCCCGAGACCTGCTGAAACTGTTTTTGCCCATTCCAGTAGAGCTGGACCTCGGCACCGATCGCCGAGCGATTGCTCTTCGTGCCTTCCAGCGCAAACTCGATCCACCTGTTTCCCTGCGCAACCGTATTCCTGTAGATCAGCACCGGGCCGCGCTCGTTCGCCACCAGCACATCCTGCACGCCGCGATTCCACAGGTCCGCCACCGCTACCGCGCGGCCATCGTAGTCATCGCTCACGCCCACTGCTTGCGCCACATCCTCGAACTTGCCCGCGCCGTCGCTGACCCACACCTTCTTCTGCTGATAGCCCGAGAGGCTCCGCCCCTGCATCGCCGGCCAGTTCTTCGCGTCCTCAATAATCGAGCGATTCCCTCCGGCCACCTTCGCAAAGTCATACCAATAGCTCCTGCCATGGTCCAGCGAGACGTTGCCGTTCGTCAGATACAGGTCGAGGTTGCCGTCGTTATTCAGGTCCGCGAACTGCGCGCCGAAGCTCCATCCGCCCAGCTCCACACCCAGATCGCGCGCCAGGTTCTCATACTGGATGCTATCGCCCGACGTGCCTTCCTTCGGCGTCCACAGGTTGTTGCCCTGGATCAGGTACCCCTCTTCGGAGATATTGGACACGTAAACCGAATACTTACCCTGGTTAAATATGTCTCCGAATGCGACATCCATGCCGCTCTTCGGCGCGAAACCGATGCCCGTCTGCCGGCCCATCTCGCGGAATCGCTTGCCATCGTAGAAGTAAAGCTCCGAAACCCCGTAATCATTGGCGATGAATAGATCCTGATGCCCGTTGCCGAGCAGATCCGCCGCGCCTGATGCCAGAGCCCATCTTCTGCTGTCGATGCCCAGCTGCTGGCTCACCTCTTCAAACTTGCCACCGCCGAGATTGTGAAAGAGGTACTTCCGGCCACCGTTCGATGCATACTCGAAGCTGTCCGGCATCATCTTCGTCGTCTTCAGGTGCCATAGGTCCACGTCTTCGTTGTAATAGCCGCCCACAAACAGGTCGAGCTTCCCGTCGCCGTCGTAGTCGAACCACACCGCGGTATTCGCGTTGATCCACGGGGGCAGGCCTGCCTGTTCGCTCACCCGCGTGAAGCCCTTGCCGTGATCGTTATGAAAGAGCTCCGGCCGTCCCCATTTGATCAGGTAAAGGTCTTCATACCCGTCATTGTCGTAGTCACCCCATACCGAGCCCATCGAGACGCCAGTGCCCGGCTGGTTCACATCCGCGATGCCCAGTTCCGGAGCTACGTCCGTGAATGTGCCATCGTGATTGTTACGATAAAGCGCATTCTTACTGCCCTCGCGGCTGTTCGTCACATAGAAGTCCGGCCAGCCATCGCGGTTGTAGTCCACGACGGTGACCGACGCACCCATCGACGCCACATCCGGCATAATGTGCGCAAGCTTCGGATCCAGCGTCGGCGCTTCGTTCACAAAGTGTACGCCAGCCTTTTGCGAGACCTCGGTGAGATAGAAGCCGTAGCGCTCGAGCGCCGCCTGCTGGCTCAGCCGCATCCGCTCTTCACGCCGATGCGCCGCGATCCGCTTCACCAGCAGCGGCGTCACAATCAGCCCAACAAAGATGACCGCCAGCAGCAGCCTTGCAACAGGACCACGTTTCATCGTGCTTCCGAACTCCTTAACGCGTTCACAAATCTCTCCGGCGACACCCATCGTGTCTGGTATGTCTGCCAGTCCTCCGGATGATGCTTATACACCCACTCGTCCTCGAGTCGCCCAGGCGCCGCGTCATACACGGTGCGCTCGTGGTATGGCAGCGGCTGCACTGTGGATGAGAAGGTAGAGTTGTAGTCACCGTCCTTCACCCATCCATCGCCGGCGATGATGAAGTCCCGCACCCAGCCTGCGGGCGGCGCAGCCGGAGCCGCAAAGCGCAGGCTCATCTCGTCGCCCGCATTCATAATCACGTAGCGATCGTCGGTCTTCGCCAGCAACTCGCGCACATCGCCATAGCGTGTGTAGTAGCCACTCAGGTCGCGCCAGATCTGCGTCGTCGCCATCAGCCTGTCATACTCCGGCACCTCCGGCGACGAATCATTCGGCTTATCGATCGTCGAGTAGCCACGATAGTGCAGGTCTGCCGAGGTGGCTGTGAGCGGCGTCACACGCACCTGCGCCTCCGGCGCGCCCTTCGCCCACTCGATCTGATCCCAGTAAATTTCGAGATTCGTGCGCAGCCGGACTTTGTGCGGTGCCCCCGGCAGGAACACACCCGTCAGGTCGATCAGGCATGTCTTCTTACGTCCGGCGGGAAAGCCAAGATTCGCCTTCGCCACATGCCAGTGACCATCGCGATCCACTACCTCAAGGCTCAGCGCTTTCGGCGCAGGATGTGCGCCCTGCTCCATCGCCACATTCACGGACGAGTCCAAAGGATGCAACCATCCGCTGGCGATCAGGTAGAGCGGCCCCGCGTCCGGCGCGTCCTTGCCGAGATCGAGCTCAACATAGTGGTCGCGTGTCACACCCTGGTACTGACCGCGCCCAAAGGTATCGAGATACTGGCCATCGCGCGCGCGCAGCGTGGCCGTTACATCGTGCCCAAGATCATCCGTAGCCTGCGCGATCGGCTCCGGCTCGGCCGTCGCCGTCACCGCAGGCTTCACAGCGGGGACGACAAACATTTCACCTGTGAAGATTTCCGTGCCTGCCGGATGATCGACAGCCAGCAGCTTCAGATGGTCGTAGTAGTAGGTCTCCCACAGCTCGCCGGTAATGCGCAGGTCATAATTCCCGTCGCGTGCAGCAAGCTGATCGCCGCGAATCTTGTACCACTCCTCGGTCGCTGCAATGGCAGCCGTGCCTACACCGTCAATGCGCAGCCCCAGCGCCGATCCCCACGGAACCGTATCTTCGACAAACTTCATCTCCTTGCCGTCCCACGCAAAGAGGAACGGGCAGGAGCCCTTCAGCCGCTGCTCGGTGAGCACCTGCTGGTCGGCCTTGAGCGCAAACTCCGCGCGCACGCTGCCATTCGGCCAGATGATCCGCGCCACCTCCGACTGCGTGTGCGTACCGAGGCCGAAATGCAGCTGCGGCCCTGCGATCACCTGCCGCTGCGTCAGCAGGCCCGAGCGAATCTCGATATCGCCGCCGATGCCGAACGAGTTGATGCGCTGATCGCCCGTCGCCGTGCGCGCCTTCGGCCGCACCGTCTGCCAGTGATAGCGCTTCGTTCCCTGCACCGTCAGCGCGGCCGCATGACCATCCGCGGTGAGACCCAGCAGAGCCATCTGCCCGTCAGCCTTCAGATCAGCAATGCCGAAGGCCTTCGCCAGCCCCTGCGGCTGCGGCGCCGGCAGAAAATTACCATGTTCATCGCCGAGCCAGACGCGCACGCCGGCGGCATCGCCCCCCACGGGCGACAGCACCAGGTCCACCGCACCGTTATTGTCCAGGTCGGACGCATACAATCTCACCGGCCCCTGCGTTGCGGCTCCATCCGCGAGCGTAGCCGTCGTCCACTGCGCGCCCGTGCTGCCCGCGTCGTCCTGCGAGGCTGCCAGCCGCACCAGCTTGCCGTCCGGCGTGGCCACCACCAGAGACAGCGATCCGCCCACATCCGCAACAGTGACGGCCTTCGCCTCGCTCACCGGCACAGGCGTCTCCGCAAACGCGCCCAGCCGCTGATTGATGAACATGTGCAGCTTTCCGGCAGCATCGATCAGCGCCGCATCCGGCAGGCCATCGCTGTTCAGGTCCGCCCACACGAACTGCGCCAGCCCATGCACGCCCGCAAAAGGATGCAGCACCGCGAAGGTTCCGTCACCATTATTGCGAAGCACCGTCACCGGCCCCGCAGCCGTGCCCAGCACGATATCCAGATCGCCATCCGCCTCGATATCCGCGGCCCATGCGCCGGTATACGCTGCATGCAGCACCGGCTCGGGCAGCTTCGTGGCAGGGGTCACATCTGTAAATTGCGCAGGAGAATCCTGCCGGAAGAAGCGCACACCGCCCTGCCCCGCAAGCACAAGATCCGTCTTGAAGTCGTAGTTGAAGTCCACCGGCAACACGCTCTCCGGCGTGAGCACGCCGGAAGCGCCTCCGGGGAACGCCATCTGCGCGCCGGAACTCAGCGTCACAAACTGCGCATTCGCTGTCGCCGTTACCGGCGCACCCTCCCCGGTCAGAGAGATCGCGCCCGCCCACGCTACCGTGTCGCTGCCCAGCGGCTCGGCCTTCCACTGCATCGCGGTATCCGCCGGAGCAGGCTCTGCGCTCGGCGCGGCCATCTTCAGCGGACGCGTCAGCGGCTGCGCCTCGTCGCCCGGCGCGGGCTTCAGCAGCGCCAAATCCTGGCGCACCGCGGGCACCTGCATCAACACATTGCGCAAAAAGAGCGTGCGCCGCGCCGCCGGACGCACATCGGGCGCAGCCGCCGCGGCCGCAAGCAGCTTCAGCTGCGCCTGCGCATCGGCCGGCCATCCTGCAGCCTGTTTTTCCAGATCCTGCACCATCGGCCGCAGCAGCGAGGCATTCCCGCTCTTCGCGGCCACCCGCGCCAGGTCCAGCTCCGCCACCACGTTGTGCGGATACACCTGCCGGATCTGCATTAGGATGCGCGCATTCATCTGGTCGCTGCCCGCACTCCCCTGCCGCTCCACCGCCTCGCCCAGCGCATAATTCACGCGGGCGTTCTGCGGATCGAACCCCGCGGCCAGTCCGAAATCGCTGACCGCGGCCTGCATGTTGCCGCGCTCGCTCTCCAGAACCCCCAGCAGGTAGTAGACCTGCGCATTGTGCGGCGCCAGCTTTGCCGCCCGGTTCAGCCGCTCCGCCGCCACATCGAAATTCCTCTGCCGCAGCGCCAGGATGCCCCAGTTCACCCACATCGCAGGCTCGCCCGGAGCCACCGCCGCCGCATCCGACAGCGCACTCTCCGCGCGCACGTCATCGCCGACCTGCAGCGCAGAAAGCCCCACGTAAAAGTCGGAGATGGCGCGGCTGTAGCTCTCACTCCCCGGCGCAGGAACATACTTGCCGGAATGGCAGCCGATTGCCCCCAGCGCCGCACAGCAGGCAAGGGTCAACAGGGGCCGGGAGAGATTCGTGGCTGAAGTGGAGAAAGCGGAAAGACCGGGTATGCGCATCCAGTCATCCATTGTGGGGCCTGCCGCGAACCTGCGGCAATCCTCGTATGGCCCACTTTCGTTCTCCGCCTGCACTCCCGCCAGCCCCTCTACATCCGTCCCGCCACTATAGGGACCGGGTACCACGATGGTCATCCACCAAAAGGTGGAGGCGGCTCAGAGCTCAGATAAAACCATAAGTCGGACGCCCGGTCCGAGTTCCGCTTGGACGGGAAAACGGGACCTTGGATCGCGACCAAAGGCAGCGGAGGCCGAAGGCGATTCGCCATACGCGCAGTATGCATCCAAGGTGCGCAGGGAGAGTCTCAGCAATGCATGCAAAACGGGTCTTTAGCTTAGCCGCCTGTAGCCTTTTGCTCGTCGGAGCCGGCTGCCGTAAAACCAACATCGTCGACAAGACGGCCTTCGAGTCGGCCATCAACCACTACTACAGCACCTATCCGCGCTGCGTCTGGTCCAGTTCGGAGAAGCTGCCCGCCCAGGCCGACACCTCGAACGACGAGCAGACCAAGGGCTTCGACGCACTCACCGACGCCGGCCTCCTCCAGCGCAGCTCGCAGGAGAAGAAGCGGTTCCTCATCGGCTCCAAGCAGGTCAACGACTATGACCTTACCGACAAGGGCCGCTCCACCTGGACCGCCGATCAGAGCCAGCCCGGCTACGGCAACTTCTGCTACGGCCATCTCGAGGTGAAGTCCATCGATACCTACACCCCAAGCGACAACCCCGACGCCACGCAATACACCGTGAATTACCACTACGACGTGGCCTCGCTCGCCGACTGGGCCAAGTCCACCGAGATCACGACGGCCTTCCCCAAGATCGCCACCGACAGCTCGGGCCAGCAGACCGCCACCGCAACCCTGACCAAGAGCAGCGATGGCTGGCAGGTCACCAACGTGAACCCATCTGCCGCCAGCGCCCCGGCCACCAACCTGCCGCAGTAGGACTGGCCGTCCAGGCCTTTTGCCTCCGCTTCCGCTGGTCGCGATCCAGCGGGAGCGGAGCTACCTCTCTTCAGAAGTTGTCATTCCGACCGAAGCGAACCAAGTGAGCGAAGCGAAGGAACCTGCAGTTCTCTTCGCACGAACCAAGGTCGGTCTTACAGCAAGTCGGCATCGATCCTACAAACCGAATGGCCAACCCCAGGGAAGGATCCCCTCATGTCCGAACCCAAGCGGTCCGATCCTCGCTCTCATCTCCCTCTCGACATCGCCTTCTGGAATTACGACCGCACCCAGGCTCTTGCGGACGGCAGGGTGAAAATCCCCGGCGTCGACACCACCTTCCATAGCGCGAAGATCGTGACAGAGATATTCGAGGGCGCGGTCCACGGAAAATACCAGGTCTCCGAACTAGGCCTGACCTACTTTCTGCGCACCTTTCAGGGATCGCAGTCACCCTTCGTCGCCATTCCGGTCTTTCCCAACCGCGCCTTCCGCCATGCGGCCATCTACGTGAACAAGGCCAGCGGCATCCGGACACCCTCGGACCTGAACGGAAAGACCATCGGCGAGCTGGCGCTGTACAGCCACGACGCCGGCATCATGGCCAAAGGCATGCTCATGGACGAGCACGGCTTCCGGCCCGAGAGCTGCCGCTGGATCGTCGGCGGACTCGACTGGCCCATGAAGCCGATCGACTTCGTCGCGAAACCGCATCCGGAGAACGTCGCGGTCAGCGATATTGCCGAAGGCAAGGAGCTCGGAGCCATGCTCGACTCCGGCGAAATCGACGCGCTCATCTCAGCCGACAACCCGAAGTGCATCCTCGAGAACTCGCCGAATGTCACGCGCCTCTTTCCCGACTACCCCGACGTCGAGCGCGCCTATTACCAGCGCACCGGCATCTTCCCCATCATGCACACCGTCGTCATCCGGCGCGATGTGCTGGCGCAAAGCCCCGGCCTCGCGCAAATCATCTACAAGGGCTTCTGCGAAGCCAAAGACGAGGCCGTGAAGCAATACGAGTTCGGCCGCATCTTCAACAACATGGCCAACATGATTCCCTGGCTCACGCACCGTATCGACACTGACAAGGAGATCCTCGGCAGCGATTGGTGGCCGTATGGGATCGAAGCCAACCGCAAGGCCCTCGAAGCCGTCCTGCGCTACCACTACGAACAGGGCATCACCAGCCGGCGCTTTTCCCTCGAAGAAATATTCGTTCCGGAACTACTTCAAACGTAAGCGCCGATACAAAACACAGACCCGCAGGACGGGACCCCGTAGGTCCCGCCCTGCGCCAGGCTCTATCGCTTCCACTTGAACCCGTTGAACGTGAATCCAGCCTTGGCCATGAAGTTTCCGCTCCAGTCGCCGTCGGTCTGCTTCGAGGCTACATACTCCGCGGGAATCAGCTGGAAGCTGATCGTCCTCGAGACCTTGGTGTTGAAGCCGAAGCCGCCCGCCGTCGACGCCATCCAGTTCACGCCGTAGTCCTTCGAGTCGCGCACCGCGCCGCCTTCCGCGAAGACGAACGGCTGCAGGTGATGCATCGGCGCGAAGGTCCACTCCGGACCGCCCAGGAAGGCGCGCACATTCTCACCGGCATGCGCGTGATAGTTGCCCAGGTCGTCGAACTCGGCAATCGCGCTCAAGTGCTTCGTGAAATAGTACTGCGGCATCGCATACCAGCCGATCGTATAGCTGTTCGCGACCGCCGGCGTGTCCTGCAGGTCCGTCTGCAGATAGCTGAAGCCCGCGGAGAAAGCCACCGTCGGCACCGGCTGCAGCATGACCTGCTTCGGGGCAGGAGCAGGCGCCGACGTCATCTGCGCTGTCATGGTTGTCGAACTGGAAGAGTCTCCCGCTGCACTGGAATCTGCCTGCTGCGCCATGGCGGATAAGGAAAAGCATGCTGCAATCGCTGCAGCCGAAAGCATGGTGTACTTCATGGGTCCCAACCTCAGAACGCCGCGCCGTACTGCGGCGCTCGTATAAATTCACGTCCTGTTCACAGAGAGTGGGATCGCTCTCCAATGGTTGGGTATGGTTTCCCACAGGGAATCCATCATGAGTCCCACACCGATTTCCATGTAACCAAACGTCTCCTGCTGCGTCGCGCAAATCCGGCGCTCTTTCGCATCGTGTTTACGCAATGCCACACGACATCCGGAGACATCCTGCGCAGATTCCCGTCTTTACCCATATGTCTTTCGCTGTACCGCTGAGCTCTTCCGGCAATGCCTCTTCCCCTGAGACGGCCCACCGCAACGGTGGCCGCCTGCGCGACGCCCTCGAGCTCACCATCGGCTACGCCCTGATCGTCTCCGTGCTATGGACAGAGGGTCCCGCGCAGCGCGTCTGCTACTGGTCCGCACTGGTGGTCGTGCTCGGCATCAGCATCGCCCGACGCAGGCCACTGCGGGAGATGGGCTTCACACTCGGCGGCTTCCTGCGCTCGCTCTGGGTTCCCGCAGTCGCGCTCCTCCTTGCGCTGATCGAAGCCGCCGTCGCCGCGCACCTGCACACCCTCCACCGCAACGCTGTGCCCATGCTGCTGCACTTCCGCTTCGCGGGATATGCGCTCTGGGCTCTCGTTCAGCAATTTCTCCTGCAGGATTATTTCTTCGCGCGCCTGCGTCGCCTCGTCCCCGCCACGCCCACCGGCACACGAGCCGCCGCCGTCGTATCCGCCGCGCTCTTCGCGCTCGCACACCTGCCCAGCCCCATCCTTACCGCGCTCACCCTCGTCTGGGGATGGCTCTCCTGCCTGCTCTTCCTTCGCTATCGCAATCTCTACACGCTGGGAATCGCGCACGCCATCCTGGGCATCACCATCGCACTCACCGTACCCGGACGCATCGACCACCACATGCGCGTCGGCCTCGCCTACCTGCACTACCATCCGCACTGGCCGCCCTACGGCCGCATGCACGGTCCGCACGCGTCAGGTCAGCAGCCGATCCAGCTACCGCCGTTGCCCTCCGCACACTGATTCCAGGGTTTCAAAACACTGTCATTCCGACCGAAGCGAGCTGAGCGAGCGGAGTGGAGGAACCTGCAGTTCGCAAACCAGGGCAAAAAATCACGCCCGTGACCAAAGGGAGCGGAGGCCGAAGGCGATCCGCGCCACGCGCAGTGACGAAGGCGAAAAAGCCTGGACGGCCAATCCCTAGCGCAGCAGCAGGCCCCAGAGCGTGTCCACCGTGGCGTGCGTAATCGCCGATGCGCCGATCCGCCGCCTCTCCCGCCACGCCCCCCCATAAAAGACACCGGCCAGCGCCGCCAGCAGCACATACTGCCAGTTGAAGAAGTGCGTTCGCTTGTTGAAGTGGGAGAGCCCAAAGAGCGCCGCCGTCACCGCGAGCGCACCGCCGCGTCCGATCCGCCGTTCGAGCAGGTTCTGCATCCAGCCGCGAAAGAAGATCTCCTCCGGCAGCGCGATCAGCACAAAGGTAAACAGCCACATCGGCAGCGCCAACAGCGGATGCTTCGGCGGCCAGTGAATATGCAGAAATCCCAGCCAAAGCCCCAGCGGAATCGCGATCGGCGCATAAAAGCACCACTCCCGCAGGCCGGTCCTCCAATCGCTCCAGCGCAGCCGCAGATCGAAGCCTACGCCGGTAAGCCCGCGCACCACGAGGAAGCCGTACAACCCGGCATCGAGCAGCAGGATCTTGCCGAAGGCCGCAATTCCGCGAGGCCAAGCCGGCTCCAGCCATCGCAGATCCACCGCCAGCCCCAGCGCAAAGAGCACTACGAACTCGAGCCAGTGCCCGCGCTGCTGCGGATCGCGCCGCGCCACCCACTCCAGGCAGCACGCCACCGCAACCGGAGCCAGCAGATACACCGCGAACCATGACCATCCGAACACGCCCGCAGGCACAGCCACCAGGAGATAAGGAATCGCCAGCACCGCCGGCAGCAGCATCCGCAAAGGCAGGGAAGAAAGCCGCGCGCGCAGCCGCGCCACACCTGCCTCACCCGCGAAACCGAACCAGAACAGCGGGGCCAGCGCCAGGATCGCCGCGCTCAGAACAACAGGATGAAGCCAGGGACTCGTCACGTCCCGATCATAAGATAGGCAGCCCCCATGTCCCCTTCTTGACTGCGTGTATCCACCTGTCGCTCTCAACACTCCGGACGCCACGGACTGCTGCATCGCATGGCCGAACTGGAGCTCCAGATCCCCATGCAACAGCTGGAGCCGCTCTACGAAGCCTTCCTTCATCTTGCCGAAAGAAAGAAGCACGTGAGCGACAGCGACCCGGTGAGCCGGGCGCACAAGCTGGGTATTGCGGATGCCCATGCAGCAGGTCTTTCACCAGACCACCGGTAATCCGGACCCCGTCCGCCGCAGCTGGCTCGATACACTCGATATCTCCCGGCTTGCCACCGACGCTTAAACCCGATGCCCGCTGGCGCGTCATGCTATTACTGGAAACGATCCAAACCCGAAGCTCGCATCACATCCTCTCGCATTTCATCTGTAGACGGGCTACTTATGAATCGGTTTCTGATGGTTCTGGCTTTGGCAGGAGCTGTGCTCCATGGGCACGGCGAACAGATCGGATCAACGGCTCCGCCCCCAAATAAGGCCATAGAGGTTCTGCAACGCACGACACGTGTGCTCGAAGAGCCGCAGGCCGTACGCTACACAGTGGAGCGCATCCCGGCTCATCCAGTCACACCGGACGACTCCATTGCCTCCGGCCGCACCGATGTTCTCGCTGCAACACGCCAGCCTTCGCGGTATGAAGCAAGATTCCTTCCTGCTGAGAACTCACAGGTACTGGAGTTCGCGCTCTCCGATGGAGAACGGACGCAGACTATAGATGAGGGAAAGCGGACGGAAGGGCCAGCCCGTGCAATGATGGACCGGCCCAGCAGCGATGCACTCCCGACTCTTGGAGCGTTTGATGCCTCGACCTACCGCACCTCTGACGCTGTCTTCGCCGGCCAGGATGATGTCGAGGGCGACTTATGCGATGTCGTCGACATCACGTCGCTCTCTCAGGATGGGATTGGAAGTAAAACAACATTCTTCTGGATCTCCGTAAAAACGGGCCTGCCACGCTCTCTTCAGAGCTTCCGCATCATCGAAGGAAAAACAGTTCTCACCGATCGATGGATCTTCTCCGACATCGCGCTCTTGCGCGCGGTGCCGGACGGCAGCTTTACTCACCTGCCCAGCCTCCCTGCTCCGGTTCCATCTCGGAGGGAAAGCGTGGTACAAAATCCAAAATCTGCCGGGACAAAACCGCTGAAGGTATCGAGCGCAGCCACACTACATGTCGGCGATCAGGCCCCAGACTTCGATCTGCTGGCAGCAGACGGCCAGCGAACATCCTTCTCTCATTTACAAGGAAAAACGGCAGTTGTAACTCTCTGGGCATCATGGTGCGCGCCTTGCATCGAGGAGATGTCTCTCTTTCAATCAGCGCTCGAGCGGCACCCCAACGACCTGAGAATCATCGCCATCGCAGTGCAGGATTCGCGTCTGCACATTCAGGAATTCGTGCGTAAACATCCAGAGTTCAAGTTCACTTTCGTCACAGATCCGGATATTGCGAACGATCATTCCGCGATAAATACCTTCTTCGCTGGAGGCAGCATTCCACGCAACGCGATCCTCGATGCCCGAGGCAGGATCAGCACTTATCGGGTTGGCGCATACAGCGGGGAGGACGAACTATCGAAGCAGCTCAAACCAGTGCTCACTCAGCTCAAAAAGTAATCCCTGGAATCGACCTCTTACTTGCGTAAGGTGAACCAGAGCAAAGAGTCGTGTCGCCTTGGTACTCGACATCTCCTGGCTCTCCACCGACCTATAACTGGCAAAGCAAGAAGGCAGCGGCCGCAGCCCCTGCCTTTTTCTTCACAGATTCGAACCTCTGGCTTATGGATTCGTAGTCAATCGCTCTGCCAGCACCGACGCAGGCACCAGCCCCGGCTTCGCCGCGCCCGGTTCGTAAGACTTGTACACCGTGATGTGGAAGCAGGACTGGTAGAACTCCTCCTCCACGTCGATCTTGCCCGCCTCTTCCAGCGGATACAAGTACGCCCGCATCCACGAGACCTCCGAAGTCGAGAGCCCCTTCTTCGCGATGTCGATCGTCGCTCCGGTCAGGTGCGGCGAGGCGATGTCTCCTTCGGCCGGCGCGGCATTGCCGTTCACCAGTTGCAGATGCCGCTGATACTCCACCGTGCGCACAGCCGAGTTCACCTGCAGGCTGCGATGGAAGCGCGCCGCGTGTGCCCGCGCCAGGTCATCGAGGAAGCGCGCCGTCCACGGACGGCAGTACCGCCGGTTCATCGGCAGGTCTTCATTCACGCGCAGCTGCATGCTCACCGGGATCTCCACCAGCGCGCCCTGCTGCCGCATCTCGTTCAGCTGTGCGTCGTTTTCAATGCGCGTCAGGCCGTCCGCCTCGGTGCGCGTATTCTGCCGCACCAGCGAAGCGTGCGAACCCACCAGCGGGGGAAGAATCGCCCAGTGCGACAGGGGAGCCGCGGGGATCGCGTCCGCCACCTCGGTCCGCACAGGAGCAATCCGCGCCGGGCGCCGATGCGCCGCAATCAGCCGTTCCCGCTGCCGCGCCCGCCGGCCGCCATGCAGAGACACCGTCTCGGCCACGGGAGCACTCGCGCGGCTCCGCGAGGAGCGCCGCGCCACCGGAGTCGCCGCCTTATGCGCGGAAACCTTCTGTCCTGTGGTCTTCGAGGAAGCCGTCTGCGCCGGCTTTTTCTGGCCATGCGCGGTATGGCCGTGGGCTGAGCCCCGGCGCGTCGTGGTGGTGGCGTAGGCAGAGAACGTGATCCCGCTGCACAGCAATGCCGCCAGCGTGACCCGGAAATAGAACCGCATGAGGCAAAACCGCAAGGAGCCTCGCGGAGAATCAATCAGAGCAACTTCAGCCTATCCAACCCTGCCCACAATGAGAAGTAGCCAACCGGGTTCCTCCCCGAGCCCAGCTGCTTCGCGCACGGCGATCCGCCTTCGGCATCGCTCCCTCTGGCCGCGCGCAAGGAATAAGTAGCCGGGTGCCCCACCCATGACATGCCATTCGTCATGGGTGGGTCTCACTCGAATCTCAAAAGATCTGTCATTCCGACCGGAGCGAGCAAAGCGAGCGGAGTGGAGGAACCTGTGGTTCTCCTCAACCAAGCCAAGGCCCCACAGCTCACCCCTCAGTTGGGATCGGGTTTCCGGATGCCGTCAATCACCAGCATCTCGACCGGCGCTTTTCCCGGAACAAGCCTGAGCCCGAGTTGCTCCCGCACCGCGGTGATGAGGTCCGGACGCCCATCGTTCTCGCTGCGCGAATAGTCGAGCGTAATGCCAAACTTCCCGCTCAGGCCGGTATCGTCGATCACCGGGCGGCTTAACCAGTCCGAGAGGTGCACCGCCAGCTCCGCCATCGTCCAGCCATCCGGCCACTGCTGCGCGCCATGCGCATCCACCTGGACCGAGCTGTTCAGATGCACTCCGCCGCCCGGCCTCAGCTTCGAGCCCTTCGGATCTTCTCTCAGAAAATAGACGGCGGCTGGCCGCTTCTCCTGATGTGTCGCCAATTGAAAGCGCTCTGCGAACAGCGTACGCAGCATCGCCCGGCACTGCCCGTTATCGACGGCCGCCTCAGGCTTGGCTTCGATGTCATAGGTCGCGAATCGGGTAAGCCAGTCCGGCACTCCGGCAATCGCATACTCCGGCTGCTCGAAGGCGTATGCCAGAGACCAGATGAGCGGCGCGCCAGCCACGGCAAAGCTCCCGTCTGTCCGGCAGTAGTCCAGCAGAAGCTGGCCACCTCTCTCGGCCGGCGCAGGTTTTACTGAAGTCACTGCGAACTCTGCCTTCGCGCCAGAAGATTGTCCCACGGCAGGAGATTGTCCATGGACTGTTGCTGCTGACAACACCGCCAGCAGGAACAACGCCGGCATGTGGTCGTTTCGCATGCCGACGATCCTATCAGCGAGGACCAGCCGCGGATTCTCCGCAAATGCGATGTGAACCTAATCGAACTGCGGCGCGTGCGCCTGCTCCACTACGAGGATCGCGATCGGCCGCATCTCGTGCTTCACCCGCACGCCGAAGGTCTCGTACAGCACTTCCTCGAAGGACTTCGCATCCGGATCGTTGCTCTCTTCCCCGATCGGCGTCCAATGCATGTCGAAGTTGTAGATTCCGGTGAGCGCGGTATCGTCCTCGACCTTCTCCTGTAATGTCCAGGCCGCAGCATCGACGACAGCACGAAAAGGAGCGCCTTTCCCGCTCACGGCGCCATGGCCGTTTCGCCATCCACTACCCTTCCCTGTCACCGTCGAGACAGCCGGAGCGGCATGCTTCGGATCGCGGTACAGGATCGCGGTCTTATGCTGCCCCACGCGGCAGCTCAGCTTAAGCCCAAAGCGATCTGCCAGCAGCGCCTGCATGCGCTTCTGTTCATTGCGGTCATATTTCGTAACCGGACCACCATCCAGAGCATGGAGCGTTTTCGCATGGATGTCATAGAGCTGGTCACGAAGCACCTTCGGCAAGCCTTCCACCTGATATGAGGCGACACCATAGGCGTCCTCTATCAGGTGTCCGATATCTATGTCCTCCACATCCCACCTGCCATACTGGTTCGCACCTATTTGGGGCATTTTCTCCGAAGGATCGCCCGGCTTGATCGCCGCCACGTCGAAGACATACGCAGGGTCCGGCGTGAGAGAAAAGGCGCTGCAAGGGTCAGGATTCTGATCGTATGCGGCAGACTGCGCCACCAGAGGAGCGGCGCAGCAGACAAGAAGCAGGAAGGCGGAGAACGCACGCGAGCAGGAGGTCCGCATGGCGTTGAATCTACCATGCTGCCTCATGGCGACGAACTCGTGAGAGCGCATGCCGGATGGACGCGCCCTCCACGCATCCTGCTCGAAATCAAGGTTCCGACAAGAGCATAAAAACAAGTCTGTCATTCCGACCGAAGCGAGACGCTTTTCGTCTCGCGCAGTGGAGGAACCTGCAGATCTCTCAAGCAAGCGGAAATACAGGATCGCGACCAACGGGAGCGGAGGCCGGAGGCGGATCGCGCAGTGGCCGGAGGCGGATCGCGTAGTGGCCGAAGGCGGATCGCGCCACGCGCAGTGGCCGAAGGCGAAAGGCCTGGACGGCCAGTCCTTACTTGCCCGCGTTGTCCGCCTTCTCCATCGCCAGGTCGAAGGTCTGCTTCTGCTTCGGCAGCGGATGCAGCTTGTAGAGAATCAGCTTGTCGCGGTCCTCGTCGTCGAAGGCATCGAACTCCGCCACCTGTTCGAGCGAGTACTGCGTGTGCAGATCCTCGAGCGTGCCCGGATCGACTTCGTTCCACGCCGCGTACCACCCCGGCTGATACTGATGAATGCGCATCGGCAGATCGTAGGTCCCGTAGTCATCGCAGATCGCCGGCAGGTGCGTGATCAGCGTGATGTCGTCGCCCGAAATCGAGAGCAGCAGCCGCTTGCCGTTCGGATGCGTGTCGATATACTGCGTCACGCCCTCGGCCGCACTCAGAAACGTGTACTGCGGATGCCGCGCCCAGTAGAGCCCTTCGCGCGCATCGAAAACAGAACCTGCCACCACCACCAGCATCGCCGCCCACGCCAGTCCGCGCAAGCTGCGAACACGAGAGAACGACTCCAACTTCGCGACCGACGGGAGCGGGTGCCGAAGGCGCAACGCCTGGACGGCCAGTCCCACAAGCATCGCCAGCGGATACGCCACCACCTGGTAGTAGCGCGGCTGCATGTTGTCATGCCAGCCGATGAAGAAGATATAGCCGCCGATGGCCATCCACGCCGCCTGCACCAGCCGGCTCCGCCAGAAGCCGCGCGCGAAGAACGCCGTCGCAACAACCAGCGCCAGCATCAGCACACACAGCCAGCCGCTGATCCACACCGCGCCATGCACCGCGTACCAGAAGGCCCACAGCCAGCCCGACACCGTATCCGGCTGCGGCCACTGGTTCGAGGCAAAGAGATAGTGGTAGTCGTAGAGATAGCGCGGCCGCACGAACAGTCCGTAATAGAGCAGCCACGGCACCGCCGCGGCCACACCCGTCAGCACCGCGCGGCGCAGGCTCGGCAGCAGCCGCCCATCCCACAGCATCCACAGCACCGAAGGCATAAGGAAGATCGCCGTCGTCTTCGTCAGGATCATCAGGCACAACGTGAGCCCCAGCAGGATCGACCACACCGCCGTCTGCGCCGGGCCCTCCGCGCGCCGCAGCGCCATCGCCAGTCGCCAGCCAATGAGCAGGAACAGCACCAGCAGCGGTTCGAGGATCGCCAGCCGGCTGAAGGCATACAGGAACGCACTCGCCGCCAGCACCGTCACCGCCAGCATCGCCGACACCGTCGCGGTCTGCCGCGAAGCGCCCCACGCCCGGCTCTCCACCCGCACCAGCATGTACACCAGCACCAGATTCGCCGCGAAGGCCGCCAGCACCAGCAGCCGCACCGCCACCAGGTTCACGCCCGTGAAGTGGAAGAGCACCCACTCCATCGCCGGCAGCACCGGCAGAGCCACGCTGGGATTGAAGTCCCCATGCACGTACCAGTGACCCAGCACCTTGTGCTCGATCGCCGCCTTGCCGTACCAGCCCTCATCGGTGTACTTGGCGTAGTCCATCCAGGGCGAGAAGTTCGGGAAGTCCGCGCGCAGATGTACCGTATGCATGGCCACCAGCGCCAGCACCGCGGCCAGCCACAGCCCCCAGCCCAGCGTCTTCAGCCCATTGCGCTCTACGCGTTGCCGCTCTGTCGATTCGTAGCCCAATCCCCAGCCCTTCCGCACACAACCCGAAATACAGGAGCGGCGCACACACGCCTGTCCCGTCAAAACCCTGCACACCATCAATGTTTCTTAAAAAACGAACGGCCACTGCGCGTCGTGCGACATGCCTACGGTTTCCGCTCCCGATGGTCGCGATCTTCTTTCCGTCTGCCTGCCTGGAACGTAAAGCGGAAATCCCCGCATCCCGATCGCACACATTTCGAGCCTGCGGGACAGCCATGCCTGCAGCCTGCGTGGGGACAAGCCGCTTCAAACCGGCACATCGATCCGTACTCTTTAATAATAATCGGCGCAGCTCAGGTAATAGCCGCACTCCGCGCACAGCAGCTTGCACCGCTGCGAGTAGAGCCGGCTTGAGCAATTCGGGCAAAACAGCGAATGATGCTCCGGGGCTGGCTGCCCAGGCTCTCCGCCTTCGGCTTGCTGCGCGCAGGGCCGGATGCCATCGGCCTCCGCTCCCGCTGGTCGCGATCCAGGATGTATCTCTTCCGCCACGACAAAAGCTTACCGCGATCCAGCCCGGGGCCCGCGCAATCCCCGACGGTGGCCCATGCAAGCCGCGCCGTATGCGGCTTGAGTGGGGGCATAACAGGGCTCAGATAAAGCATAAGCAGGACTGCGACCAGCGGGAGGCCGAAGGCGAATCGCCCTACGCGAACTAGCTGTCATTCCGACCGAAGCGAGCAAAGCGAGCGCAGTAGAGGAACCTGCTGTTCTCTGCATAAGCGAGAACAAGGGTGCCCCGTCCAGGCTCCGCTTGGGCGGGAAGGAACAGACCCGGGATCGCGATCAAAGGAAGCAGCATGAAACCTACAGGGAAACGCTCCCGTCTACCCGTGCAGAAAGGCGCGCTCTGTGCTCCTTTCGGGAGGCAGTCATGCGCTGCAGCAGTTGGCTGGTCTTGTCTTTCTTCGTACTTGCAGGCAAAGCCGCACTCGCCCAGGATGCCACGCAACAAATCGTGCAGCAGCAATCCATCCAGATCATGCAGCAGCAGGCGCTCCAGGCGCAGCAGACGGCACAACAGAACGTCGATCTCATCAACCAGCAGCAGCTGGCCCAGAATACAAACCAGAACCTGGCCGGCTACCAGCTTGCCCTGCGCACGCCCCGCCTGAAACAAACCGCCGGGAAGGATCCGGGAACCATCCTCGTGGAAATGCAGGACGCCTCGCGCGGCGCATCGATCTTCTACACCACCGACGGATGGACACCCACCGCGATCTCATCGCGCTACATGGGGCCGGTCACCATCCGCCACAGCGGCGTGATACGGGCCATCGCCATTGCTCCCGGAGGACAGCGCAGCCGTGTCCTCGTCTTTCCGGTCACGGTTCCCGGCGGGGCAACGCCTGTGTCCGAGGTCTCTGCACAAAAGACGGCCCTCCAGCTCAGCAGCCTGACCGAAGGAGCCAGACTGCCATTGGTCTTTACGGAAGCCGTCACCTCGCGAGGAAAGAAAGTCGGCGACCCTTTGCCGATCGCACTGGCCGAGGATCTGCTCGTAGACGGAAAACTGCTGGCGCCAAAAGGCACTCCCGTACAGGCCGTCGTTACCCAGGTGGATAACTCCCACATCGCAGGCCTGCCCGGCGTATTGAGCTTCGCCGTGCAGTCCATTCATCCTCCCGGCGGCGAAATCATCTCGCTGCGCGGCGCGGAAACCATGGAGGGCGCCGATCGCACCGCCAGGGCAGGCGCACTGGGCTTCATTCCCTTCGCCGCCCTCACCGTGCACGGCGGAGACGCGCTCATCCCAGCGGGCACCCGGCTGAAGGCATCCATCACAAAACCACCGGCTGAAGAAAGCCTGTCCACACAATAGCCGCTGCAAAACACGGGTGCCCCACGTCTCGATTCTGAGACGTGGGAACCACTCCCGGCTCGCTGATGCGGAGGAACCTGCTGCTCTCCGCATCAGCGAGAACACGGGTGCCCCGTCCAAGCTCCGCTTGGGCGGGAAGATACGGACCCCGGCTCGCGACCAGCGGGAGCGGAGGCCGAAGGCGAAAGGCATGGACGGCCAGTCGTCGCCCTGCGAGAAGCAGCCGAAGGCGAGAGGCATGGACGGCCAGTCCCTCGACCGGGGACGTGGCTTTGGTTATGCTCTAGACGCGGCACTGCGCCGCGCTTCGCCGGCATCCTTGCCCGAAGCGACTCAGGTTCTGGCGGGGTTTCCGGAGTTCCTCCCCCGGCCCCGCATCCAATCACTGGCAACAACCCCCCGGAGTCCGAAAGCTGGGTCCAGAGACACGGCCCAGGGACTCCTGACAGAAAAAGGAGAGCAGTTATGGAGCGCACCGCGAGCGCCGTTTGGAACGGCGGACTGAAGGACGGAAAGGGCGTCATCTCGACGCAGAGCGGAGTCCTCAAGGAGACTCAGTATTCGTTCGGCACCCGTTTTGAGAACGGCATCGGCACCAACCCCGAAGAGCTCATCGCCGCCGCCCACGCCGGCTGCTTCACCATGGCCCTGAGCGCACAGCTCGGCCAGGCCAACCTCACCCCCGAGTCGCTGGAGACCACCGCCCACGTCAAGTTCGAGAAGACCGACGCCGGCTTCACCATCACCCACATCACGCTCGTGACCCGCGCCAAGGTCCCCGGCGCGACCGAAGCGGCCTTCGAGACCGCGGCCAACAACGCCAAGGCCGGCTGCCCCATCTCGCGCCTCTTCCAGGGCAACACCGAGATCACCCTCGACGCCAAGCTCGCCTAACCCCTCCGCGCAGGCGCGCGACCCGGAAACGCCGCAGCCCAACCAGGCTGCGGCGTCTTCTTTTTCAGGGCGGCTGCGCGCAGGGCGATCCGCCTTCGGCTGCCGCTCCCCCTGGTCGCGACTCCAAACTGATGGCCCATTCAAACCCGGTTTTGGCTTGAGTGGGTAAGCACGAAATCCAAAACAAACCTGTCATTCCGACCGAAGCGAGACGTCTTTTGTCTCGCGAAGTGGAGGAACCTGCAGTTCTCCTCAGCCAAGCGAGAAGCCAGACGGTGCCCCGTACAAGCTCCGCCTGGGCGGGAAGAAACGGACCCCGGATCGCGACCAAAGGGAGCGGAGGCCGAAGGTGGTCCGCCCTGCGCGAAGCAGCCGAAGGAGATTGCCTGGACGGCCAGTCCCGCCCTGCGCGAAGCAGTTAGTCGACAGTAGGAGCTTCGGCGCTATCCACCACCAGCACCTGCTCCGGACCGTGCGTGGGCTTCAGCTCCAACCCCAGCGTCTCCTTGACCGCCGTGTAAACAGAGGGCGCGGTGCTATCTGCAGGCGCGTCGTCCGAGCCGCCGCGCGAGTTCAGAGGCGCCCATTGCATCTCCACGTCATACTTTCCGGCAAGCCCGGTTTTGTCGATCACCTGCTGCTGCAGGATCATGGCGAAGGCGTTGGCCAGCTGCGCTACCGTAGTCCCGGAGGCCTTCAGGCCCACTGGGCTGATCATGCTCGAAGGCCCGCCCGCGGTGCTTGCCTGCAGCCTGCTGCCGCCCTTCGCGACGACCAGGTCGTATTCGGGCTTCTCGCGCGTCTCCCAGTGCGTCTTCAGGTGAAACCGCTCTTCGAGCACCGCCGCGAACATGGCCCGCCGCTGATCCTCCGTCAGAGCCTTGATCTGCTCCGGCGTCTGGTCCAGGATCTTCGCCTGCACATCGAACCGCTGGCTCTCTGCCCACTTCGGTACGCCTTCGATCAGGTAAGGATGGCGATGGAAAGCCTCCGAGAGCATGATCTTCAGAGTCGCGTTCTCCACCTGCAGCATGTCGCCTACCTGAAAGTTGATCATCGTCATCTGCGAGGCAGACTTGTTTTCCTTCACGGTGGCAACGTCATACTTCAGCGCAGTCGGAGCGGCCTCCTGGGCCACGGCCGACACCATCAACAGACAGCTCATTCCCGCAACCAGCAAAGCGCGCATGGATATCCCCCAGCCCTTTGACTGAAGAGCATACGAGAAGGCACAGCTGTTCCAGAGAAAAAACAGGGCTCAGGGCTGCTCCGCGCAGGGCGATCCGCCTTCGGCCTGCGCTCCCGCTGGTCGCGCTTCCCCTCGGGTGGCCCATTCAAGCCCGGTTTTGGCTTGAGTGGGGAAGCACAAACTCTAAAGCAGATTTGTCATTCCGACCGAAGCGAGCAACGCGAGCGAAGTGGAGGAACCCGCAGTTCTCACCCCGATACCCGCACAAACGCCAACCTCGCGACCAAAGGGAGCGGAGGACGAAAACGAAAGGCCTGGACGGCCAGTCCTCGTCCGGCGCGGAGCAGTTAGCTGTTGTGGTGAATGTATTCGCGGAGATTGCGGTTGACCCGCGCGGCCTGCTGCACGCCGTCGTCCAGAAGCTTGCGCCATTGCTCGCCGTGTTCGCCCAGGTCGAGGGTGCCCAGCAGGTAGCTGGTCTGGATGATGATTTCCAGCGCGTTGCTGAGATCGTGCGAATACACCCGGATCTGTTGCGCCTGTTCCACTGGAATGGGCGGAAGATCAGCTTGCTGGCTCATACGCGGACACTACTCCCCGAGACATGACAAAATCGTTTTCTTCGCACTACGATGCATCCTTCCGATTTTTCGTCGTATCTAAATTCGGATTTCCCGCCGCAAAAGTCACAGCCGTTTGACATTAGCGCCCGCCTCTGCAACACTAAGACTCACTGCCAGTCCAGTAGAAACAACCGCTGGATACCACATGTATGCCGAAGTGGCGGAATTGGCAGACGCGCATGGTTCAGGTCCATGTACTCGCAAGGGTGTGGAGGTTCGAGTCCTCTCTTCGGCACCATTCATTTACGAAGCAGCCTCTGCTTCAAGGCAAAAATAAGGCTCTCTCAAAATCGCTGAAAAGCGATTTTCGCCTTTTACGGGCAAATTCCTAAATCCCTACCTGCTTCCGCCTGCGCCGCACCAGTTCCAGGAACGACCGCAGCGCCGGCTGCTCCAGCTTCGGCGACCAGGCCAGAACCATATCGATGACCGCGTCCTTGTCGGACAGCGGGATCCACACAATATCGCTGCTGCTCAAAATCCGCGATCCCTGGGGCAGAATCGCGACCCCCTCGCCCGCCTCCACCAGCGCAATCACCCCTGACGACACGCTCCCCGTCGCGCCGATCTTCGGCGAAAAGCCGGCCTCGGTGCACAGCGTAATCACCTTGTCGAACACCGCCGGGGAATACCGCCGGTCGTTCAGCACGAAGGTCTCCTCGGAGAGCTCACGGATCGAGATCGTCTTCTTCCGCGCCAGCGGATGCGTCCGCAGCAGCACCGCGTAGAACGGTTCGTTGCGCAGCGGCTCGGAGCGCAGCTGCGAGGCGTGGATCGCCGGCAGCGCGCGCGTGAAGCTCACGTCGATGCTGCCCGCCTGCAGCGCCTGGTACTGCATGCCCGGCGCCATCTCCACCAGCGAAACCTGGATGCCCGGATACACCCGGCGAAACTCGCGGATGATCGACGAGAAGAACGGGCCCATGCCGCCGACGAAAAAGCCCACCGTCAGCTTGCCCAGCTCGCCGCGCTGCGAGCGCTGCATATTCGTCACCGCGCGGTTGGCCGCGTCCAGAACAGTCCGCGCATCCTCGAGGAACTGCTCGCCCTCATGCGTCAGCCGTACCCGACGGTTCTCCCGATTGAAGAGCGAGACTCCGAGCTCCCGCTCGAGGTCGCGGATCTGCTCGCTGATCGCCGACTGTGCGACGTGCAGCATCCTTGCCGCGCGTCCGAAGCCGCCGGTCTCGGCCACGACCGTGAAGTAACGCAGGTGTCTTAGTTCCATCGGAAAAATTTTACTTGATAATCAATCGGAATTTCCGATTGCTGCAAGCGGAATAAAGTGCGAATCCAATGTCAGAAAACTGGGTCAAAATAGACACAGCGGTTTTTCCGATGAGCGCCGGGCTGCCGTAGCAAGGAGACCTCCCTTACAGTGTGGATCGTTAAATTAGCTCTCGATCGTCCCTACACCTTCATCATCCTGGCCCTGCTCATTCTGATCATGGCGCCGGTGGTGATCCTCAGGACGCCGACCGACATCTTTCCGAACATCAACATCCCCGTCGTCTCCGTCGCCTGGCAGTACACCGGCCTGAACCCGGAGGAGATGGAAGGCCGCCTCGTCGCGCCCTACGAAAAAGCGCTGACCACGCTGGTCGACAATATCGAACACACCGAATCGGTCAGCTATAACGGCGTCGCCGTGGTCAAGGTCTACCTCCAGCCCGGCGCCAGCCTCGATACCGCGAACGCCCAGGTCACCGCCGCATCGCAGTACATGCTTCGCCAGCTGCCTCCCGGCACCCTGCCGCCTGAGATCATCAACTTCTCCGCTTCGAGCGTGCCCATCATTCAGCTCGGCATCTCCGGCGAGGGCCTCAACGAGCAGCAGCTCAACGACTACGCCCAGAACTTCATCCGCCCCGCGCTCGTCACCGTGCCCGGTGCCGTCATTCCCCAGGTCTACGGCGGCAAGCAGGCGCAGATCACCGTCAGCATGGACCAGGAGAAGATGCAGTCCAAGGGCGTATCGCCCGGCGACGTTCTGACCGCGCTCCAGAACGGCAGCGTCGTGCTGCCCTCCGGCACCGCCAAGATCGGACCGCTCGAGTACGACGTCCGCTCCAATGCCGCGCCCCGCACCATTCCCGAGCTCGAGATGCTGCCCATCAAGCAGGTAAACGGCGCCATGGTTTATCTGCGTGATGTCTCCACCGTCTCCAACGGCGCCGCCTTCCAGACCAACATCGTCCGCCAGGATGGCCGCCGCGGCGTGCTCATCAGCATCATCAAGGGTGGCAGCGCCTCGACGCTCGCGGTCGTCTCCGGCATCCGCGGTCTGCTGCCGCGCGTCGCCCAACTCGTACCGCCTGCCGTCAAGATGACGCCCATCGCCGATCAGAGCGTCTTCGTTCGCGCCGCGGTTCAGGGCGTGATTCGCGAAGCCGTCATCGCCGCTGCGCTCACCGGCCTGATGATCCTGCTCTTCCTCGGCAGCTGGCGCTCCACGGTCATCATCGCCGTCTCCATCCCGCTCTCGATCCTCACCTCGGTGATCGTGCTGAGCATGATCGGCGAGACCATCAACACCATGACCCTCGGCGGCCTCGCGCTCGCCGTCGGCATCCTCGTCGACGACGCCACCGTCACCATCGAGAACATCGAGCGCTTCCTCGAGAACGGCTACGAGATGCGCGAAGCCATCCTCGACGGCGCCGCCCAGATTGCTGTACCTGCTCTTGTTTCGACGCTCTGCATCTGCATCGTCTTCCTGCCTATGTTCTTCCTCAACGGCGTGTCGAAGTATCTCTTCACGCCGCTGGCCGAGGCGGTCATCTTCGCCATGATCGCCTCCTACATCCTGTCGCGTACGCTGGTGCCCACGCTGGCCATGTACCTGCTGCGTCACAAGCACACCGGCCACACGCGCAATCCTTTCACGCTCTTCCAGCGCGGTTTCGAGCGCCAGTTCGAGAAGGTGCGCTCCAGCTATGAGACGCTGCTCACGCGCCTGGTCTTCCTGCGCAAGGCCTTCATCCCCGTCTTCCTGCTGCTCTGCTGCTGCGCCTTCCTGCTGCTGCCGTTCCTTGGCCAGGACTTCTTCCCCCAGACCGATTCGGGTGAGTTCATCCTGCACATGCGCGGCCGCACCGGCCTGCGTATCGAAGAGACGGCGCGTCTCGCCGATGAGGTGGAAGACTCCCTCCGCAAGACGATTCCGCACGACGAGCTCGACAATATCCTCGACAACATCGGCCTGCCTTACAGCCCGATGAACACCATGCACATGACCAACGGCTCCATCGGCGCGTCGGACGTGGATATCCTCGTCTCGCTCCATGAAGACCACCATCCTACGGCGAACTACATCCGTACCCTGCGTGAAGAGTTGCCCAAGAAGTTCCCCGGCACCATGTTCTACTTCCTGCCGGCCGACATCACCACGCAGATCCTGAACTTCGGTCTGCCCGCGCCCATCGACATCCAGATCCAGGCCAACGATATGGAATCGAGCACCCAGGTGGCCGCAGCCATGATGCAGAAGCTGCGCCAGGTTCCGGGTCTCGTCGATCTCCGCGTCCAGGAGCCGCTCGATTACCCCACCCTCGATGTGGACGTCGACCGCACCAAGGCCGAACAGGGCGGATACACCGCGCGTGACGTGGCCCAGAGTATGCTGAACACGTTAAGCGGCAGCTTCCAGATCACGCCCATGTTCTTCCTGAATTACAAGAACGGCGTGAACTACAACCTCGTCGCGCAGACGCCGCAGTACCGCATGGACTCGATGCAGGATCTTGAGAATATCCCGGTCAACTCCGCCGCAGGCGGCACGCCGCGCGCCACGCCCACTACGCTCGAAGACCTCACCGCCGTCCATCGCGGACACGAGGATGCCACCGTCAGCGAGTACAACATCCGCCGCGTCGTCGATATCTACGGCGCCGTGCAGGATCGCGACCTCGGCGCCGTCTCCAAGCAGGTGCAGGCCATCGTCGACGAGCAGGCGAAGCACGTCCCCCGCGGCATGTTCCTTAGCCTGCGCGGACAGTCCCTGACCATGCGCAGCTCCTACATCTCGCTGCTCGGCGGACTGGTCTTCTCCATCGTGCTCGTCTACATGCTGATCGTGGTCAACTTCCAGAGCTGGCTCGACCCGTTCATCATCATCACCGCGCTGCCCGCGGCGCTGGCCGGCATCGTCATCTTCCTCTTCTTTACGCACACCACGTTGAGCGTCCCCGCGCTGATGGGCGCCATCATGTGCATGGGCGTGGCCACCTCCAACTCCATCCTGGTCGTCTCCTTCGCCAAGATGCGGCTGGCCGAGCACCACGATCCCATCCTCGCCGCCATCGAGGCCGGCGCCACCCGCTTCCGCCCGGTCTGCATGACGGCCCTGGCCATGATCATCGGCATGGTGCCCATGGCGCTCGGTCTCGGGGACGGCGGCGAACAGAATGCGCCGCTCGGCCGCGCCGTCATCGGCGGCCTCATGTGCGCCACCGTCGCCACACTGGTCTTCGTGCCCACCGTCTTCGCCCTGCTCCACGGAGGAGAAAAGGGCAAGGCGCCCGCCGAAGAGCAGGCAAATTCTCTCGCGCCCCAGCACGCATAGGCACAGGACAGGATCATGGATCATTCATCAGAAAGCAGGCACAACCAGATGATGCTCGACAACCAGGAAGGTACCCGCGATGCGAGGGAGAGCGTGCCCTCCGAAGAGCGCAAGCACCACGCTCAGAACGCTCCCCGCCCCGCGCCCGAAGAGCCCACCGTGGTCGTCGACCCCAACCGCCGTCTGAGCCCTGCGTTTCTCGTCGGTCTCGGCATCGTCGCCATCGCCATCGTGGTCTTCGTCGTGATCGGCATCGGCTCGCGTCACCACGACGAAGCCAAACTCGATCAGGTCACCGCGGAAGACGCCATCCAGAGCGTCCAGGTCACCACGCCGTCGCGCGGCGCCAAGGCCCTCGAGATCGTCCTGCCCGTCAACACGCAGGCCTACATCGATACCGGCATCTTCGCCCGCACCAACGGCTACATCAAGAAGTGGTACTTCGACATCGGCGCGCACGTGAAGCAGGGCCAGCTCCTCGCCGAGATCGAAACGCCCGAACTCGACCAGCAGGTACAGCAGGCGAAGTCCGATCTCGCCACCGCGCAGGCCAACCTCGAGATCGCGCAGATCACCGCCGACCGCTGGAAGAAGCTGCTGGCCAAGAATGCCGTCTCGCACCAGGAAGCCGACCAGGCCACCAGCGACTACGCCGCCAAGCAGTCGGCGCTTGCCTCCGCCCAGGCCAACCTCGGCCGCGTACAGCAGCTGCAGGGCTTTGAGAAGGTCTACGCGCCCTTTGACGGCGTCGTCAC
This sequence comes from Silvibacterium sp., assembly GCF_047605705.1. Classification (NCBI taxonomy): domain Bacteria; kingdom Pseudomonadati; phylum Acidobacteriota; class Terriglobia; order Terriglobales; family Acidobacteriaceae; genus Silvibacterium; species Silvibacterium sp. The sequence continues at coordinate 44,194 of NZ_JASGFD010000019.1, forward strand.
CGCCCGCAACATCGACATCGGCTCGCTCATCCAGGCCGGGGACTCCTCCTCGCCGCGTGCCGAGCTCTTCCACATGGCCTCGACCGACAGGCTGCGTATGTTCGTCCCCGTGCCGGAAGCCGATGCCCGCTTCGTGAACAACGGAGACAAGGTCGTCATCACCTCCGACGCCGCGCCCAACCAGAAGTTCGAAGGCGATGTCGTCCGCAACTCGAACGCCATCGACGCCAGCAGCCGCACCCTGAACGTGGAAGTCGACATCAACAACCGCGATCACAAGCTGCTGCCCGGCCAGTACGCCTTCGTGCACATCCCTGTGCCCGCTGAAGACCGCTCGCTCACCCTGCCCTCGAATGCGCTGCTCTTCCGCGCCGAAGGCCTGCGCGTCGGCGTCGTCCGCAACGGCAAGGTCGATCTCGTCCCCATCACCATCGGCCATGACTACGGCGCTACCGTCGAAATCACCTCCGGCCTCACCGATCAGGACGAAGTCATCCTCAACCCCTCCGACTCGCTCGCGCAGGATCAGCAGGTGCGCGTCTCGAAGGGAGCCTAATCATGAAACACGCCTCACTTCTCCGCGCGGCCTCGCTGATGGCCGCCGCACTGCTCCCGGCATCGTTGTTTGTAGCCGGCTGCAAGGTGGGACCGAACTACGTGCGCCCGAGCGTCCCCACGCCGCCTGCCTTCAAGGAGCAGCCGCCTGCGCCCGACAAGGCGGCACAGGACTCGGCCGCGCACGATCCTTCTGCGCAAAATCAGGACGGCTGGAAGCCCGTGCAGCCCGCCGACACCGCCTCCAAGGGCGACTGGTGGGCCGCCTTCAACGACGCCCAGCTGAACCAGCTCGAAACCCAGGTCGACACCGCGAACCAGACCCTGAAGGCCGCCGAGTCGAACTTCCAGGCCGCCCGCGCGCAGATCGGCTACGCCCGCTCCTATGAGGCGCCGACCATCGGCGTCTCACCGACCGTTGCCGCCCTGCGCGACTCCGCGCACGAGCCCTACTCGACGATCGTGAATGACGGCGAAGGCAACTTCAACATGCCCTTCGACCTCAACTACGAAGTTGATCTCTGGGGACGCATCCGTCGCGGCGTCACCGCTGCCCGCGAACAGGCGCAGGCGCAGGATGCCGACATCGAAAGCGTCCGCCTCAGCCTGCATGCCGAACTGGCCATGGATTACTACGGCCTGCGCACCGACGACGCGCAGACCCGTCTGCTCGAAGACACGGTGAAGGCCTACCAGCAGGCGCTCCAGCTCACGCAGGACCGCTTCGAAGGCGGCGCCGCGCCAAAGTCCGACGTCGCACAGGCGCAGACCCAGCTCGATCAGGCCAAGGTGCAGCTCACCGACATCGAGGTGCAGCGCACGCAGTATGAGCACGCCATCGCCGTGCTCATCGGCAAGGCTCCGGCCGAGTTCACGCTCGCGCCGATCCCGATCAACCAGCAGGCGCCCGTCATCCCCAACATCCCCGCCGTTCTGCCCGCGGAGCTGCTCGAGCGCCGTCCGGACATCGCCGGCACCGAACGCCGCATGGCCGCGGCCAATGAACAGATCGGCATCGCGCAGGCTGCGTTCTATCCCACGCTCTCGCTCAGCGCGCTGCTCGGCCTGCAGGGCACCTCGGCGCTCAACTGGTTCAACTGGCCTTCGCGCTTCTGGGCCGTCGGACCCACCTTCTCCGAGACGCTCTTTGACGCCGGCCGCCGCAAGTCGACCAAGCGGATGACGGAAGCGCAGTATGACGCGACCGTCGCCAACTACCGCCAGACCACCCTCACCGCCTTCCAGCAGGTCGAGGACAATCTCGCCGCGCTGCGCGTGCTCGCGCATGAGGCCGATCAGCAGCACCAGGCCACGGAAGCCGCCGAGCAGTCGCTCGACCTCTTCCAGACCCGCTACGAAGGCGGCGTTGACACCTACCTGCAGGTCGTCACCTGGCAGACCGCCGCACTGAACAACCAGCGCAACGACCTCACCATCATGCAGCGCCGCCTCGAAGCCAGCATCCTGCTCATCAAGGCACTGGGCGGAGGCTGGGACACCAGCAAGCTGCCGAAGATGTAATTGTAACGGCAATCGTTACAAATGAGCGAGACACAACCGGCCCGGATCATCGGGCCGGATTTTTTTGCGCTCTACTTTTGCTCAAAGTTCGAAGAGAAATACAAAAACACTGTCATTCCGACCGAAGCGGAGGAACCTGCAGTTCTTCTCCATCGAGCGAGAATCTCCCCCCGGGTGCCCCACGTCTCGCCTCTGAGACGTGGGCAAGGAAAAGCTCGACAACCTAAATCTACATATGTAGATTTAGAGCCATGAAGCTGCGACGCACTCCGCAGACAGCTCTGGTTCTCGGCGAACTGCTGCGCTCATCGCGCGAATGGCGCTACGGCTACGACATCAGCCGCGACACCGGCCTCAAGTCCGGCACGCTCTATCCGCTGCTCATCCGCCTTGCCGAGCAACAGCTGCTCGAAACCAAGTGGGAGGACTCACCGGAGAACGGACGCCCGCCCCGTCACCTGTACCGTCTCACCGCCAACGGCGTGCGCGTGGCGCGCGAGTGGGCGGATGCGCGGATCACAGTCAACACACGCAAACCCATCCTCGGAGTGTGAAAGCCATGAGCATCGTTCGCAGGGCAGCACAGCAGCTGGCAGGCTTCACCGTGAGATACGCCTCCCCCGGATCGAAGCCCTGGGCCCAGGCCATCGCCGCCGAACTCGATTGCATTGAGAACGACTGGCACGCCCTGGGATGGGCCTTCGGCAGCCTGCGCGTGCTCGCGCACTATCGCCCTGCGCCGATCCAGGACATGCAGGCCCTCACAGCCGCGGCAGAGAAGCACGCCTCCCGCCGGCGGCATCTGATGAACAACACCTGGCTGGGCAGAAACCTGGGCTGGATGAGCCAGGTCTTCACCGCAGCGGCTTACATACCCGGAGCACTGCACCGCAAAGACTCTGTCGCGATCAGCTTATTCGTCGCAGGCCAGCTCAGCGGAGCCTTCATACAGTGGCAACGCACCCGGGAGCCCAATGTCCCTGATAGTGACGATCCCGGCGCAATCATCCGTTTCTATCGTGACGAACTGGCGCGCTCCATCCCTCTCACGGCCTGCAATCTGTTCTCGCTTTCCGTGATATTGGCGAGTCTCGGTTACATGGTCAAAGCAGTTCCCATCCTGCTCGGAATCGTTGCGCTCGGCGGGGTCGCATGGGTCGCCATCGCACTGAATCTCTATCGCACCAAACAGCGCCAGCTCGCACAGGTCGATGCACTGCTCAACGGATACTGACGCAAAGCCTTTGAGAATCTCCGGGCGGGTGCCCCACCTCTCGATTCCAAGAGATGGGAATCACATTCCCACTCACGGCTGCTTCAGATTCACCCGCACAAAACGCGGAAAGTAAAGCCGCATATCGCCGAGAACCTTCTCGTCCGGGCCATTTGCTGCGTAGGTGAGCACCAGGTCCGCTCCCTGCAACTCCGCATGCGACTTCCCCGCATAGACAAAGGCACCGGGCGCATCGGATTCCGGAGGCCTGTAGAGCGGCATCGACGCGCTCCACGGGCCTGTAAGCTCCTTCGCCGTCTGCATCACGATGATGCTCCCGCCGAACCCCTTGCTGTACACCCCGATATATCCGCCCCCGCGCGGATCGGCCTGCACACTCGTCTCCGTTCCCGTATCCGAAGCAATCGCCTTGCGTTTCGCGTCCGAGGCATCCCACCCGCTGCCGGTCCACCACTCTATCGTGCCCAGCTCTCCCTTCTCGAGAGAACTCGCCTGCATGCGGGCCACGTAGAGATCATGCTGCGGCTCGCTCGCGCCGAAGGCATACACATACGCGCCTTTGCGGACAAGCGATGACGCCATCACGACTGCATCGTTCCTCTGCTCCACAACTCTCAGCGTCCATGCCGATGGCTCCTCGTCCGGATTGTCCACCCAATACGCATTCCACCCCAGCAGCTTGAATCCCAGTGAATGCGGTGCGTGATCGGCTCCGACCCGTGTGGCGAACAGCAGCAGACGGCTTCCGACGCGTATGCCGGAGCTCGGCCACATCCAGACATCGCCTTCGTTGGGATAGATTTCCGATGGCGCACCCTGCTTCGTCCGCCAATAAAAGTGGATCGTCGCACGGGATGGATCGTAGCCCTGTTGAATTGCAACTGTGTTATGCACAAATGCGGCGTGCCTCCTGTCATCGCCCTGCCGCTTTGCCACAAACGAGTCATTGAAGATCCAGAGCACTCGCCCTTCACCCAGATCAACCGAGAACGCGCCATCCGCGCCCAGCCATCGAGGATCGGCGTGAAACAGCCTGTCCGCCTCCGGCCACGAAGCCCCACTCTGCGCGTGCGCCGCAGAAAAACACACCACAATCCATACAGCGGCTAGAACGATTCTGTGCATGTGCGGAATGGCTCCTGAACGGCAACCCAATCCTAGGGCATACCGGCATACTCATGTTGCGGCTATTTTCACCTCAAAGCTGTCATTCCGACCGAAGCGAACGCAGGGAGCGGAGTGGAGGAACCTGCAGTTCCTCTCAATCGAGCGAGAATTCGGGTGCCCCGTCCAAGCTCTGCCTGGGCGGGAAGAAACAGACCCCGGCTCGTGATCAAGAAAAGCGGAGGCTGAAGGCGGTCGCCCTGCGCGAGACAAGAGGCGTCTCGCTCCGATAGGGATGGCACGCTTCTTCTAAAGAATCGTGCCAAGAGGCTGAAAAAGTATGTCGATACAACCTGGCATCCGTAATTCCTCCTGAACGCACAAAGACCGCCCATAAGGGCGGTCTTTGTGGTGATTCCAACGCAGCAGGTTTGCTTAGAACTGGATCTTCGCACCGAACTGCAGCTGACGCATGTAGGGCTGGCCCGAGGCTGAGATCGCCGTGTCCACTGCCGTGACCACGCCGGCATCCGCCGCAGTCGAGCAGTCCACGCAGCGAGCGCTCGCCGCACTCGGCACCCCAAGCGGCACGTGATTGAACACGTTAAACGCCTGGAGCTGGAACTGACCTTTCACGCTCTTCGCGATCTCAAAGTTCTTGAAGATCGACGCATCGGCGAAGTAGTCCGAAGGTCCGCGCAGCGAGTTGCGGCCCACATTGCCGAAGGTGCCGTAGGCCGGACGGAGGAACGGTCCGGACTGCGATCCATTCGACGTAAGCGGAGCCACCGGGGTAAAGATGCGGCGGCCATGGATCGCCGGATCGAAGCTCGAAGCGCTGTGTACGAAGGATCCCACGCCGCTTCCGTTGCCAACCTTGTCCGGACGGCAATCGCTCGACGTAGACGGGCTGCTGTAGTTCGAGTCCACATCTTCGTCGTCGCCGCACTCGGCATAGGTCGGGGTGAACGGCAGGCCGCTCTCCCACGTCGTGGTACCGGCCAACTGCCAGCCGCCGATGATCTCATTCACCAGCCGCCCGCTGTTGCCGCCGATCAGCTTGCCCTTGCCGAAAGGTAGCTCATACAGGCCGCTCAGCACGAACACGTTGTTGCGGTTCGTGTCGCTCGGTCCCTTTTCCACGTGCGGATCAATCGCGAAGTACGTGCCGTTGTAGTTGATCGCGCGCGACCAGGTGTAGTTCGCCGAGAGCTGGAAGCCGTGCGAAAAACGACGGTCCACCTTGGTCTGGAGCGCGTTGTAGTAGGAGCGAGCACTGGGTTCGACAGACTCGAGAGTCGCGCTGGAGCAGCACGTCTCTACGGTGCCGTTGTAGATGTTGGAGTACCGGCCGTAGTATGGGCGGCGCTCGTCCTGCGTCAGGTCGCTGCCGGCCGTCTCCACACGGTACTGGTTCAGGTTGAAGCCCGCAGTCTCGCTTGGATAGACGCGCTCACCGATGTTGCCGATGTACGCGATGGTTGCGGTGGTGTTCGCATCAATCTGCTGCTGGACGCTCAGGTTGAACTGGTCCACCTTGGGCAGAACCAGCTTGTTCAGCGGACGAATGTCGTAGCTGATGCCGTCGATGAGCGGAATCAGACCGTTGGCCGGAATGTTCCAGGGTGCGGTCTGCGCCGGAATCGTGCTGTAGCTATAGGCCGACGTGGTCGCACTCGTGCTGCCCACGTTCTCGGCAGTCACGGTGGGGATGTTCTCCGCCAGCGCGGTGCCGAAGATGGTGCCGAAAAAGCCTACATCGTCATAGACCTGGCCGACTGCGCCGCGGATGACCGTACCCGGCTTCGCCTGGTAGGAGAAACCGAAGCGGCCACCGAGGTTGGTGAGATCCACGCCCTCGCCGCCGTTGGTGCCAAAGCCGCCGTAGCCTGCGACCTGGATGTAGCCGCTTTGAAGATTCGTAAAGCCACCGTTACCCGGACTGTTCACCGTCTCGGGGAAGATGATGTCCCAGCGAACGCCATAATTCAGCGTCAGCTTCGGAGTCACGCGCCAGGTATCCTGCGCGTAGAAGCCGCCGCGCTTCTGGTGCGTGGCCGCGCTGTCCTTATAGACATCGAAGCGCTGGAACTCGGCGATCTGGCCTTCGAGGACTGCGGCGATACCGGAACCTGCGCCCGTCGCATCGTTGAAGGTGAGTTCGCCCGCGCGGTTGTAATCGCTGGCATCGCGCAGGTTCATCGCGTAGCGAAGATCGGCGCCCCAGCGGAAGGAGTGGTTGCCCCAGGTCTTGGTCCAGTTGTTATTCACCTGGAAGACCTGCTCGCTCTCGGTCAGCGGGCAGTTGCAACCCTGGGTGCCGAAGTTGGAAATAGAGCCGTCCTCGACGTTATACGTCGGCGAACCGGATGAGTTATAGAGATCCGTGTTCAGGTTCGGAATCCCATCGGCCGTCGCCGGCGTGGTGCCGTTGTCGATCTTGTTTTCCGAAACGTGATAGTCGAGGAAGCCGAAGCGGAAGTCCGTCAGCAGGCTCGAGCTGATCGCATCGTCGAAGCCCACCGCGGCGCTCTGGTTCTGCACCAGATCCGTGCCGGTGGTGTTACCCAGACCAAACCCCGTGCCACCTGCGGCGCCGAAGACCGGCTCACCCAGCAGCGAGAAGCGCGCGAAGTCATAGCGGCCGAAAGCGTGCAGGCTCTTCGTCACCTGGTCATCCAGGCGAAGATCGGCCACGTCGCCATTGTTGTTGCCGTTGCCGGAGGCAACATAGTTATTGGTCACAGAGGTGCCGGCGACATTCGGCGCAGGCAGAGCGCTCAGCAGCGCGCGTCCCTGCGACGTCACCAGGCTGTTCGCCGTCGTGGCACTGCCGCCGTACTGGGACAGATCGCAATACGTGCTCGTCGCGTCCAGGCAGGTGTTACGCACTTCCGCTGTCGGAACATTCTCCTGCAGGCTCGTGCCGACCTTCTGGCGCGTGCCCTGGTAATCCATGAAGAAGAATGCCTTGTCCTTCAGGAAAGGGCCGCCGAACGATCCACCGAACTCGCTGTACATCTGCGAAGGGATGTACGCACCGGTGACAGCATCCGCCTGGTATTCCGTGAAAGGATCGCGTGCTTCCAGTGCATCGCTGCGGCGATACAGGAAGGCGTCGCCATGGAACTGGTTGCTGCCCGATTTCGTCTGCGCCGAGACGAAACCCGCCAGCGCGCCGCCGAATTCGGCCGGGAAGTTTTCCGTATCCACATTCGATTCACTTAACGAATCAAGTGTCGGGTTGATGACGATAATGCCGTCCACCGGCTCGCGGTTATCCGTACCGTCGAGGTAGTAGCCGAGCGAACCGTAGTTCGAGCCGTTCACCTCAAGGCCCTGCGTGCCTTGCGGATTCTCCGTCGGCGCAATCGCGAACGAAGCACGCTGCACGCCCGGCGTCAGCAGTGCGAAGTCCGTGAAGTTGCGATTCTGGTTCGGAAGATCCTGCAGCTGCTGGCTGGTGAACTCCGTCTGCACATCCGCGCTGTCGGTCTGCAGCGGAGCAGGAGCCGCAGTCACCGTAACCGTCTGCGAAGCACCCGCAACGCCGAAGGTCAGGTTGATCTGCGCAGTATTGCCCGCGGTCACGGCCACATTGCCGACATTCGCAGGACCGAAGCCCTGCGCCGTGCCTTGAATGCTGTAAGAATCGGGAACAAGACGGAAGACGGAATAATTGCCGCTCGCATTCGTCGTGACGGTCTGGCTCGTGCCCTTGCTCTCGTCCGTGACCACGATGGTCGCATTGGGCACAACCGCCCCGGTCGAGTCCGTCGCTGTACCCACGATGCTGCCGGTGACAGCCTGCGCCATCAGACGAGGCGCGGTGAAATTGCTGAACATGAGAAGGGCAATTGCCCCTCCTAGAATCGAAAGAGCATTTGTCGATTTGAATTTCCGGATTCGCACTGCACACAGGCAGCTCCGGATCAAACCCAGGGGATGGGTTCCGGTCATTTACTAACCTCCAAAAACAAAAACGTTTACCAAGGCGTCGGCATATGGATTTCGCGGGATACGGGTGCCCCGCGGAAACGATGGCGTTGGCATTCTCGCAATTGGATGCTGCCGATGCAGCTATTAATTGCCTCGTAACCTACAAGTGAAGGATTTTGTGCGTATCCGGCGAGATGCGCCTTTGTAGAAAACCCGGGCGACATAAAACACATGGGCTGCATCGGCACGCGAAAAAGCAAGCGCATCCATGCATGCGGTCAATCAAAGTGCAGATTTTCAGTAAATCGATAGCGCGGGAACAGGGACCGTATTGGTCAGGACTTTTAGAAGAAGTGTCATTCCGACCGAAGCGAGACAGCCTCATCGTCTCGCGCAGTGGAGGAATCTGCGGCTCTTCGGCTCACAGATCAGGGAGCTTCCGGAGCCAGCATCATCCGCAGCACTTCATAATCTGTGCCAACACCGAACGAACCATTGCGCAGCCTTCTACGGAAGAGATTCGGGAAGAGATGGGCCAGGTATAGCGATCCTGCATGCATTCCCTACCCCCGGCACCTGGCTTTTGCTACCCTATCCACACCGCATGAAATCCAGAATGAAACCGTTATCATCCGCGATTCTCCTTTCCGCCTTCGCTTTCGGCGGATGCACGTTCCTTTCTGCCCAAACCACATCGGACTCCGCGCACTCCTTCAAGGTCGAGAACGGTCAGTTCCTGCTCGACGGCAAGCCCTTCCAGATCATCTCCGGCGAGATGCACTACGCCCGCGTGCCGCGCGAATACTGGCGCTCGCGCCTCAAGCTGGCCAAGGCCATGGGCCTCAACGCCATCACCACGTACGTCTTCTGGAACGAGCATGAGCCCACGCCCGGCGTCTACGACTTCTCCGGCAACAAGGACATCGCCGAGTTCGTGCGCGAGGCGCAGCAGGAAGGCCTTTACGTCATCCTGCGCCCCGGCCCCTACGCCTGCGCTGAGTGGGAATTCGGCGGCTACCCCGCGTGGCTGCTCAAGGACCCCGACATGAAGGTCCGCTCGCGCGATCCCAAGTTCCTCGCCGCCGCGCACAGCTGGCTCCTGCGCCTCGGCAAGGAGGTCGCACCGCTGCAGATCGGCAACGGCGGTCCCATCATCGAGGTCCAGGTCGAGAACGAATACGGCTCTTACGGTGACGACCACGAGTACATGGAGGACATCCACCACACCCTCGTCGAGGCCGGCTTCACCAAGGCGCAGCTCTACACCGCCGACGGCGCCGACGAGCTGACCAAGGGCTCGCTGCCTGAGCTGCCCGCCGTCATCAACTTCGGCACCGGCGAAGCCAAGGGCGAGTTCGAAAAGCTGCACAAGCTGCGCCCGCAGGGCCCGTTCATGTCCGGCGAGTACTGGGCCGGCTGGTTCGATCACTGGGGATCGCCGCATGAGACCCGCAGCCCGCAGCAGGAAGCCGACGAAGTCAGCTGGATGCTCAAGCAGGGCTATTCGCTGAGCATGTACATGTTCCACGGCGGCACCAGCTTCGGCTGGATGAACGGCGCCAATGCCGAGGGCGCGAACTCCGACGGCAAGAACTACCAGCCAGACACCACCAGCTACGACTATGACTCTCCGCTCGACGAGAGTGGCCGCGTCACGCCGAAGTACATGCTGCTGCGCAAGACCATTGCCGAGGCCACCGGCCACGAGCCGCCGCCGATTCCGGAAGTCGCGCCCGCGCAGGCCATCGCGCCTTTCGCCGTGACCGGCGCCATCTCGCTATGGAAGACACTGCCGAAGCCCGTCCACTCCGAGCAGCCGCTCAACATGGAGGCGCTCGACCAGGCCTACGGCTACGTGCTCTACCGCACCACGCTTGAGGGACCCGTCGAAGGCGAGCTCAATCTCGGCAAGCTCCACAGCTACGCGCAGGTCTACATCGATGGACGCCTGCTCGGCACTATCGACCGCCGCTACGACCAGCACACCCTGCCCATCGATATCCCGTCAGGTAAGGCGCGCCTCGACATCCTGGTCGAAAATACTGCACGTGTGAACTATGGCAAGGCCATCCCCGGCGAACGCGTAGGCCTGCTCACCGGCGTCACGGTCAAGGACAGCAAGGGCGCAGTAGCCACACTGACCGGCTGGGATAACTACTCCCTGCCCATCGACTATCCCGACACGGATGCGCCGCAAAAGCTGGCCTTCACCAGCGAGCCCTGCACCGGCGTCTGCTTCTATCACGCAAGCTTCGATGCTACCGAGCAGAAGGATACGTTCTTAGACACCAGCGCCTTCACCAAAGGACAGGTCTGGGTCAACGGACATAACTTAGGCCGAGTCTGGAACGTAGGTCCGCAGAAAGCGCTCTATCTGCCCGGCCCCTGGCTGCGCAAAGGCAAGAACGAGGTCGTCGTACTTGACCTGCAAGGCCAGCCCGGAGCCAAACTCTGGGGCCTGGACCATCCCTACCTCGACGGCGCAGTGATCGCACCGCCCTCGGTGAAGTAGCTTCACAAAGCAACAAACCAACCCTCGGGTGGCCCATTCAAGCCGCGCCTCATGCGGCTTGAATGGGAAGCACAGACCTCACCCAGCCTGCACCAAAAACAACAAGAGCGGCCCAAAGGCCGCTCTTGTTGTTTAGCTTCGCGAAATCTTTACAGAGCGCGAACGTTCTCGGCCTGCAGGCCCTTCTGGCCCTTGGTCACGTTGAACTCGACCTGCTGACCTTCGGCCAGCGAGCGGAAGCCCGACGACTGGATCGCGGTGTGATGAACGAATACGTCCTCACCGTTCTGGCGGCTGATGAAGCCAAAACCCTTCGCGTCATTGAACCACTTAACAATGCCCTGTTCCATTTGTATATCCCTCAATTTCCGATGTACCGGCGAACGCAATGTGGAATAAATGCGGACCAAGGGGTTACAAGGAACACGCAAAAAACCAATCGAATTCTACGATCACCCAGAGTCTATCAGGCCTGCCGCATTTCGCCGATACCCTAAAAGTTTTTTACACCCGGAATAGCCCCGCAACGACACAAAAAAGTCACCGAAAGCCCACATTTCCAGTCGAAATGTGGACCCCCCGCAGCCTGCAAGGCCACGACCAGAGGGAGCGGAGGCCGAAGGCGAAAGGCCGGACGGCCAGTCCTTATTTCCAGCCCAGCCCCGGAGCCACATACTTCAGGATCGACTCCAGCACGTGCGCGTTGTATGCCACGCCCAGCTGGTTCGGTACCGTCAGTAGCACGGTATCCGCCTCGGCAATCGCCTCATCCTGCTTCAGCTGCTCGATCAGCCGGTCCGGCTCCGCCGCGTAGCTGCGCCCGAAGATCGCTCGTGTCTTCGGATCGATGTGCCCGATCGAGTCAGAGCTCTCGCCGTTGCGCCCGAAGTACGCGCGGTCATAGTCATTCACCAGCGCAAAGATGCTCCGGCTCACCGAGACTCGCGGCGTCCTCGTGTGTCCGGCCTCCTGGTACGCCGCGCGATACTTGCGGATCTGCTTCGCCTGCTGGATGTGGAAGGGCTCGCCCGTCTCGTCATCCTTCAGCGTCGAGCTCTGCAGGTTCATCCCCAGCTTCGCCGCCCACACCGCCGTTGCGTCCGACCCTGCGCCCCACCAGATACGATCGCGCAGCCCTTCAGAATGCGGCTCAAGCGGCAGCAGCCCCGGCGGATTCGGGAACATCGGCCGCGGATTCGGCTTTGCGAACCCCTCGCCGCGCAGCAGGTCATAGAACACCTGCGCATGACGCCGCCCCATCTCCGCGTCCGTCTCGCCCTCGCGCGGCTCGTAGCCGAAATATCGCCAGCCCTCGATCACCTGCTCCGGCGACCCGCGGCTGATACCCAGTTGCAGCCGTCCCCCCGAGATCAGGTCCGCCGCGCCCGCGTCCTCCGCCATGTAATGCGGATTCTCATAGCGCATGTCGATCACTCCGGTGCCGATCTCGATCGTCTTCGTCCGCGCACCCACCGCCGCCAGCAGCGGAAACGGCGACGCCAGTTGCCGCGCAAAGTGATGCACCCGGAAATACGCGCCGTCCACGCCCAGCCGCTCCGCCTCCACCGCCAGGTCAATCGACTGGAGCAGCGTGTCCGCCGCCGACTGCGTGCCGGAATGTGAGGAGGCCGTCCAATGGCCAAACGAGAGGAAACCGATCTTTTTCTTCATAAAGAAAACCAACTTTCGTTGCTTATCTATCAGATGTATGGAAATCCCGAAAGATTCAGCCGTGCCCCTCCACGCAACTCCATCGCGAAATGCTGCGTCTGTCAGGGAGGACCGCTGAACCCGGCGACCGAAACCCCACGCAACCAGGCTGTATCCGGTTGTAACGCCCCAGAATCCAGGCCTCCCAGCCTGTCCGATCCCAACTTCGATTCTTTTTCGATCCCAGGAGAGTTCCATGATGATTCGCAAATTTGCCTCGATCGCCACCCTGGCCTGCACCCTCGCAGGCGGCGCCGCCTTCGCCCAGGACCATGGCCAGGACCACGGCGCCCCCGGCGGCCAGAAGTTCGTCAAGCATTCCGACTGGAAGAAGGGCGGCAAGATCCAGCCCGCCGACTGGAACCGCGGCCAGCAGGTCGATTACCGCCAGTACCACCTGAACGCGCCGCCTTCGGGCTACCAGTGGCGTGAGGTTGACGGCAACTTCGTCCTCGCCGCTGTCGCCACCGGCGTCATCTCGTCGGTCATCGTCGCCTCCACCATCCACTAAACATCAGCCCCGGTGCCCCACGTCTCGATTCTGAGACGTGGGAAAGCACACCCCCCATAAAACAAACGAACTGTCATTCCGACCGTAGCGAGCCAAAGGCGAGCGAAGCGGAGGAACCTGCAGTTCCCTCACCCCGGCGAAATTCCGGGTGCCCCACGTCTCGATTCTGAGACGTGGGAAAGCACAACTCCCAATAAAACAAACGAACTGTCATTCCGACCGGAGCGAGCCAAAGGCGAGCGTAGTGGAGGAACCTGCAGTTCCCTCACCCCGGCGAAATTCCGGGTGCCCCACGTCTCGATTCTGAGACGTGGGAAAGCACTTCACCCAATCCAGCAAACGAACTGTCATTCCGACCGGAGCGAGCCAAAGGCGAACGTAGTGGAGGAACCTGCAGTTCCCTCACCCCGCGGCGAAAATCCGGGTGCCCCACGTCTCGATTCTGAGACGTGGGAAAGCACAACGCCCAATAAAACAAACGAGCTGTCATTCCGACCGAAGCGAGCCAACGGCGAGCGAAGTGGAGGAACCTGTAGTTCTCCCTCACCCAGCGAGAATGCAGGCGTTCCAGCCCTACACCGTAAGCAAACCCGAAGCCGCCACCTTCGCATACCAGCGCCCCGAATCCTTGACCGTGCGCTTCTGGCTGCGAAAATCCGTGTAAATCAACCCGTAGCGCTCGGTGTATCCCTCGGCCCACTGGAAGTTATCGATCAGCGTCCACGCGTGGTAGGCGCGCACCTTTGCGCCATCCTGGATCGCCCGCGACAACTCGGCCAGTGTCTCGCGATACCATGCGATACGCCGCCCATCGGGCACGCGGCCTGTCTCCACATCCGTCTCGTCGAGATAGCCGCAGCCGCTCTCCGTGATCTCGATGATCGGATGGTCGTATTCGCGTGAGATCTGCGTCACCAGGTCGTAAATGCCACGCGGCCACACCTCGAGCCCCGCGTCCGTCAGCGGACCCTCGGTCGGCATCGCCGCACGAAAGCGCGTATACGGATCGCGTCCGCCCGGCGAGTTGTTCTCGATCTCCGTGCCGCTGAATTTGCCGCCGCTCTCGAAGTGCTCTTTGCTTGCATCGGAGACGATACGCCGCGTGTAGTAGTGGAAGCCCACCCAGTCCAGCGGCGCATAGAGCAGCTTCTCATCGCCTGCCCTGAACCCCATCTGCTCATACGGCGGCTCACCCACAAACGCCTTGGGATAGCGCCCCTTCATCGCCGCTTCGAGGAAGAAGACGTTGTTCATCGCGTGGTAGCGCGCCGCCGCGGCGCGGTCGTCCTCCGAGTCCGTCTTCGGATAGGCCGGAGCCATCTCGTACGCGCTGCCGAAGGTCGCACGCGGCGAGGCCGCCTTCACCGCGCGATGCGCCTCGGCCTGCGCCAGCGCAAGCGTGTGCGCAGCCTTCAGGAAGTCCGTGAAGCTTGTTCTGCACGGCGGAAACGCGCCCGCCGCATAGCCCATGAACGCGATCGCCCAGGGCATGTTGAACGGAGCCCACACCGTGATGCGGTCCCCGAGATGCTTCGCGAGGATGCCCGCATAGTCCGCGAAATACTGAGCAAGTTCACGATTCGGCCAGCCGCCCTTGTCTTCGAGCGCCTGCGGCAGATCCCAGTGGTACATCGTGCACCACGGACGGATGCCTGCCTCGAGCAGCGTATCCACAAAGCGGCTGTAGTGGTCGATGCCCTTCCTGTTCGGCGCGCCCATGCCCGTCGGCTGGATGCGCGGCCACGCAATCGAGAAGCGCTGGCTCTTCATGTTCATCTGCCTGGCCAGCGCAATGTCCTGCGCATAGCGGTGGTACTGGTCGCAGGCCACATCGCCCGTCACGCCGCCGCGCACCTTGCCCGGCGTGTGCGCAAAGCGATCCCAGATCGATTCGCCTTTGCCGTCCTCGTTCCACGCGCCTTCATTCTGATACGAAGCGGTAGCCGTCCCCCACAGAAACCCCTCGGGAAAACGAGCCGCGCGAATCACCGATTCCGGCACAGCGCCGGGACGATCGGCAAGCAGTCCGGGCAAAGGCTCCGAAGCCGGCGCATCCGATTGCGCAGCCGCGTTTCCACCACGCAAAAGCGAAACACCCGCGGCCGCAGCCAGGGAGCGAACGGCGAACTGACGACGATCCATGACGATCTCCTCACCAGAGAAAAATCAAACAGGGCCCGGCAGACAGCAATATGTAACGGTATACATTCCATATTGCGCAAGTAAAGAATGCACGGATTCTACCGCCGCAATTTTCATCCCCTCACACCGCTGTCATTCCGAGCGGAGGGAGCAAAGCGAGCGGAGTGGAGGAACCTGCAGTTCTCGCCGGATCGGGGAGAACTGCAGGTTCCTCCACTAGTCGAAGATCACCGTCTTGTTGTCATAGTGCAGAATGCGGTGCTCCAGCTGCCATCGCACTGCGCGCGAGAGCACCACGCGCTCCAGGTCTCTTCCCTTGCGGATCAGATCCGGAATCGTATCGCCCTGCGTCACGCGCGTTACATCCTGAT
The DNA here is from genome assembly GCF_047605705.1 of Silvibacterium sp. Classification (NCBI taxonomy): domain Bacteria; kingdom Pseudomonadati; phylum Acidobacteriota; class Terriglobia; order Terriglobales; family Acidobacteriaceae; genus Silvibacterium; species Silvibacterium sp. Next base: position 59,793 of record NZ_JASGFD010000019.1, read on the forward strand.
CGATGATCGGCCCTTCGTCGAGGTCCGCCGTCACGTAGTGGCTCGTTGCGCCGATCAGCTTTACGCCGCGCGCAAACGCCGCGTGGTACGGCTTCGATCCCACGAAGGCCGGCAGGAACGAGTGGTGCACGTTGATGATCTTCGCCTTCCACTGCTCCACAAACTCCGCCGAGAGAATCTGCATGTAGCGCGCCAGCACCACCAGGTCGACATTATGCTCGCGCAGCAGCCGCATCTGCTCTTCCTCGACCGCAGCCTTATTGCCCTTGCTCATCGCCAGCGTGTGGAACGGGATGCCGTAGAAGTTCGTCAGCCCTTCGCCGTCGGGATGATTGCCGATCACCAGCGGAATCTCGCACTCCAGCTCGCCTGCCTTATGCCGTTGCAGCAGGTCGGCCAGGCAGTGCAGATGCTGTGAGACGAAGAGGCACACGCGCAGCCGCGCGTTGGAGTCCGCCAGCTTCCAGCGCATCCGGAACTCGCTCGCCACCGGCTCGAATGCCTTCGCGAAGTGCGCCGCGAGCGGCTGCCCTTCCGGTGTCGCGCACTCGAATTCCACCCGCATGAAAAAGCGGCCCTGCTCGGCATCCTGGTGCTGGCCGGCGTGCAGAATGTTCGCGTCATACTGGGCGACGAGGAAGTTCATGATCGCCGCAACCAGTCCTTTACGGTCGGGGCACTCGAGCAGAAGCACAGCTTTCGTCATAGGATCCTTTGCCTTCCAGTATCGCCGACCGGCCGCCGGCCTTTTCTTTTCCTTTTCTTCGCGTCCTCACTGGGACAGGCGATAGAATGGCTCACAGCCCTCCCCGCAGAAACTCAGGGGGCCTCATGCCGGTCGGTACCCCTCGTTCGTTCCACTTGCGCATAAAGCCGGGAAAATCCTAGTAAGGTAGCGCGCATGAACGATCGGGCCAGCCTCGAAACACCTGCCACGGAAAAGAAAACCGGCACCTCCCGCATCCGCGGCAACGGCCCCTTCGCCGATCTCTACCGCACGCACGACTGGTCCGCAACCAGCCTCGGCCCCATCGACTCCTGGCCGGATATCCTCATCGCTTCCGTCAATACCCTGCTCGCCGCCGACATCCCCATGCAGTATTTCTGGGGACCGGACGGCAACTGCCTCTACAACGAGGCCATGCGTCCGCATCTCTCCACCAAGCACCCTGCCTCGCTCGGCCAGCCCGCGCGCCACGTCTGGGCCGAAGCCTGGGAGATCATCGGACCGCAGATCGAATCGGTGATGGAGACGGCCACCTCCGTCCACTTCGACGATGTCTTTCTTCCGCTCATGCGCGAAGGCAAACTCGTCGGCCAGTACTGGACCTACAGCTACAGCCCACTCTTCGACGGCTCCGGACAAGTAGTCGCCGTGCTCGACATCTCGCAGGAGACCACCGAAAAGGTGCTGGCGCTGCGCGATCTCACCCTCGAGCGCGCACGCCTCGACGCCATCATTGAGAGCGTGCCCGTCGGCGTGCTCGTCGCCGACAGGAGTGGCCGCATCCTGCGCGGCAACACCGAGCTCGACCGCGTCCTGCGCCACCCTGTCCAGATCAGCAACTCCGTGTCTGAATATGGCGAGCGCTACGCCATGCATCCGGATGGCCGCCGCTTCGAACCGCACGAGTACCCCATGGCCCGCGCCATCATCGAGGGCAAGCGTATCGCGCGCGAGGAGTTCCTCTATCGCCGCGGCGACGGCACAACCGGATGGATCGGCGTGACCGCCGCGCCCATCCTCGATGAAGCAGGCACCGTGCTCGGCGGCGTGGTCGCTGTATCCGACATCCACGAAGAGCGGATCAGCCGCGATACGCTCCGGCGCAGCGAAGAACGCTTCCGCCAGCTCGTCGGCCGCGCCGGCATCGGCATCAACATCGGCGATGCCAGCGGCAACCTCACATACATCAATCCCGCCATGCTGCAGCTCATCGGCTACACGCGGGAGGAGGTCGAACGCGGCGATATCCGCTGGAGCGACATCACCCCGCCCGAGTTCAAGGACGCCGACAACAATGCCATCCGGCAGCTCAGAGAGCACGGCATCGCCGAGCCGTACGAAAAGGTCTACATCGCCAAGGACGGACGCCGCATTCCCGTGCTCCTCCACGCAGCGAACATTCCCTGCCTCTCCGGCGACTCCTCGCAGGAAGACATCGCCGTCTTCTTCACCGATCTCACGCAGCAGAAGCGTTCGGAAGCCGTGCTGCTCCAGACCGAAAAGCTCGCCGCCGTCGGCCGCCTGGCCTCCACCATCGCGCACGAGATCAACAACCCGCTCGAAGCCGTCACCAACCTGCTTTATCTCTCGCGGTTGAACACCACCGACCCCAACATCCGCACCTGGCTCGACATGGCCGATGCCGAGACGCGCCGCATGGCCGCCATCGCCCAGCAGACCCTGCGCTTCCACCGCCAGGCCTCCGCGCCGCAGTCCGTCACCAGCTCCAGCCTCTTTACCTCCACGCTCGATCTCTACGCCGCCCGCCTGCGCAACAACGGCATCGCCGTAGAAAAGCTCCGGCGCGTCGACACGCCCGTTCTCTGCTTCGAAGGCGATATCCGCCAGGTGCTCAGCAATCTCGTCGCGAACGCCATCGACGCCATGCCCAACGGCGGCCGCCTGCTGGTGCGCAGCCGCGAAGGCACCGACTGGAAGACCGGCCGCAGGGGCCTCTATCTCACCATCGCCGACACCGGCACAGGCATGAGCCGAGCCGTCCGCCAGCGCGTCTTCGAAGCCTTCTATTCCACGAAGGGTATCAACGGCACCGGCCTCGGCCTCTGGATCTGTACCGAGATCATGGAGCGCCACCAAGGCAGAATCCTGCTCCACAGCCGCGCCGGCACAACGCACCACGGAACCGCCGTCTCCATCTTCCTGCCCTTCGATAGCGCCAACCCCGCGCAATAGCTGCGTCGGACGACGTAGGAACGTATCCCTCGATCAAACAGACGATCAAGCAGACACCCCACTAACGCGACCAACGGAAGCGCCAGGCGAAGCGAAACGCCAGGACGGCCAGTCCCCGAAGGCGATCCGCCCGATGCGCTGTGGCGGTACACTAACCCCATGCAGAACGGTCGCGTGATGGCGCTCGATGTAGGCAAGGTGCGCATAGGCGTGGCGCTCACCGATCCGCTTGGTTACACCGCCCAGCCGCTGATGACCATCTGGCGCAAAACCCCGGGCGAGGACGTGCGCAATCTGCTGCGCCTCATCCGCAAGCACGAAGTCACCGAGATCGTCGTCGGCAACCCGCTGCACCTCTCAGGCGACGTGAGCCCGTGGGCCGCGAAGGTTCAGGCTCTCGCCGAAACGCTGCGCGAGCGCTCGGAGCTGCCCGTACATCTCTGGGACGAGCGCCTCACCTCCGTCGCCGCGCACGAAATCCTCGACGAAGCCGGGCACGACCGCCGCAGCAGCAAAGATCGCCAGGACCGCAAGCAGATCATCGACCAGGTCGCCGCAACCCTCATCCTCGAAGGATGGATGGCAGCTCGCGCCCGCGCAGCTGCTGCCTCTCACGAATAAGAGCAGCGGGTGCCCCACGTCTCGCGTCTGAGACGCGGGAGTCTCGTCCGCCATCCCTTCCAAGAACTCCAGACCCGCGACCAAAGGGAGCGCGTGCCAAAGGCGAACTGCTTCACGCGCAGTGGCCATGCACGTAGCAGCTGTCATTCCGACCGAAGCGAGCATCGCGAGCGAAGTGGAGGAACCTGCAGTTCTCCTCAGCACCGGAGACGAACCCGGGTGCCCCATCCAAGCTTCGCTTGGGTGGGAGAGTACTAACCCGGGTGCCCCACGTCTCGCGTCTGAGACGTGGGAGTCTCGTCCACCATCCCCTCCCGAAAACTTCAGACCCGCGACCGAAGGGAGCGCGTGCCAAAGGCAAACCGCCCTGCGCGAAGCAGATTTACACGCCGCTGCTTGCCGCCTCGAGCGCGCGCACTGCGAGCCGCTGGAAGGTCTCGCGCAGCTCCTCCGGCCCGTGGATCACCAGGCGGCGGCCCATGCTGAGCAGCATCGCGGCGAACATCTCCAGCCGGTCGCGCCCGCAGCGCAGCCGCGTGCCGCCCGACTCCGCCTCCATCGCGATCCTCCAGAACATGAAGCTCTGCTCGGCTATCTCGAGCGGCATATCCACCCACACATCGATCTGAAAGTTCGACTGCACGAAGGGCATGCTCTCCGCCAGATGCTTGCGCGCGTCGAAGCCCTCCGGCCGCTCGAAGCCCGCCGCACCTGCCTCAAGATGCGCCACGCGATCCAGCCGGAATGTGCGAAGCGCCTGCCGCGACAGGCAGCGCCCGATCAGGTACCAGCGGTCATCGGCATGCACCACCGCGTAGGGCTCGATCTCGCGCCGCGAGGCCCGGCCGTCATGCGCCTTGTAGGAAAAGCGCACGCGGCGGCTGGCACGCACCGCCGACGCCGCTTCCAGCAGCGACTCCATGCGCGTGGGCACCACCCACGGACGCTGCTCCATCGCAATCACATCTTCGGTGAGATCGAGGCTATCCCGCAGCGCCTCCGGCAGCACCCGGCGCAGCTTGCCGAGTGCGCCCTCGCTCGCCGGCGCAAAGGCAGAAAGCCCCACGCTGTGCAGCGCCCGCAGCCCCAGCGAGAGCGAGAACGCCTCTTCATTCGTGAACACCAGTGGTGGCATCCGGTAGCCCGGCCGCAGCCGGTAGGCGCCGCCGATGCCGGGCGACGCGCTCACCGGGATGCCCAGATCCCTCAACCGCCCGATATACCGCTGCACCGTGCGCAGGTCCACTTCCAGGCGTTCAGCCAGCTCTTCTCCCGTGACACTGTCACAGGACTGCAGGACTTCGAGGACGGCAAAGATACGCACGATCGGGTCTGACATATGAACCCAATTTTCACCCCAATTTACGACAGCTCCTGTCGGGAATGCCCCCTAGCCTGAATCCGGCGCGAAATTCGGCCCGCAATCAGGACGAAATCCCAACTCAACGCAATCACGGAGGACACCATGACCGGCATCGCCATCGAAAACCCCGTACTCACCCCCGAAGCCCTTCTCGAACACTGGCAGGGGCATCGCCGCCTCACCCGCAGAACCATCGACGCCTTCCCTGAGGACAAGCTCTTCCAGTTCTCGCTCGGAGGCATGCGCACCTTCGGCGAAATGGCCTGCGAATTTCTCGGCATGCCGCTGCCCATCGTCCACGGCATGACCACCGACACCTGGGCGAAGTTCGAGTTCACCAAACCCACCACCAAGGCCGAAGTGCTCGCCGAGTGGGACGCGCAGACCCGTCAACTCAACGAGGAGTTCCCCGCCATCCAGCCCGCCCGCTTCAGCGAGACGATGACGGCCTTCGGCCAGTGGCAGATGACCGGCACACAGCTGGTGCAGTACGCCATCGAAAACGAGGTTCACCACCGCGGACAGGGCTACGTCTACCTCCGCTCCCTCGGCATCGAACCGCCGCACTTCTGGGAGCGCGACTAGCGGCTCAACAGCGCTGTCATTCCAACCGAAGCGAGCCGTATCTTCTTGCATGTCATTCCGACCGAATCGAAGCGAAGTGGAGGAACCCGCAGTTCTCCTGAACCAGCGAGGACAAGGGTGCCCCATCCAGGCTTCGCCTGGGAGGGAGAGTACGAACCCGGGTGCCCCACGTCTCGCGTCTGAGACGTGGGAATCTCGTCCACCATCCCCTCCCGAGAACTTCAGACCCGCGACCAAAGGGAGCGCGTGCCAAAGGCGAACCGCTCCACGCGTAGTGGTCCTGCGCGAAGCAGCATGTCATTCCGACCGAAGCGAAGTGGAGGAACCCGCAGTTCTCCCAAACCAGCGAGGACGGGGGTGCCCCATCCAAGCTTCGCTTGGGTGGGAGAGTACAAAACCAATGCGTCTCCGCATCGAAAGCCCTCTCCCCACTCAAGCCAACACCGGGCTTGAATGGGCCACCCGCCTTCTTTGCATGTCATTCCGACCGAAGCGAAGCGAAGTGGAGGAACCCGCAGTTCTCCCAAACCAGCGAGAACGAGGGTGCCCCATCCAGGCTCCGCTTGAGTGGGAGAGTACAAAACCAATGCGTCTCCGCATCGAAAGCCCTCTCCCCACTCAAGCCAACACCGGGCTTGAATGGGCCACCCGCCTTCTTTGCATGTCATTCCGACCGAAGCGAAGCGAAGTGGAGGAACCCGCAGTTCTCCTGAACCAGCGAGGACGGGGGTGCCCCATCCAGGCTTCGCTTGGGTGGGAGAGTACAAACCTCACGCATGCGCAGATTCCAAAGCGGTATTCCATGTTTATGGAATAGTTTCGCGATCGCCGCATCCGTAGATTGGATAGTTGGAGACGGCGCAGTACGGATCGATCGCTGCGTCGCCCACAGTGCGGCAACGGCAGCAAGCACGCGCATCTCCAGCACCGCGCATGCCGAATCCTCAGGCGAGGCGATGCGGCATTGCTATCACCCCCACTGCATTCACACGGAGAAAGACCTCCAGGAGTTGCAAATGCCTTTCGTAAGAATTTCACTTCGGGAAGACACATCCCCCGAGACGCGGCAGAAGATCTCTGACGGCATCCATCAGGCGCTCGTCGCAACCGCGGGCACGGCGGAGACCGACAGGTTTCATGTGATCAGCGCACACGCCGCCGCAGACTTCATCATCACCCCGAGCCACAACGGGATCGACTATGAAAATGCCGTCTTCATCGAAATTTCGTTCATCCGCGGGCGCAGCGAAGAGAAGAAGCTCAACATCTACCGGGCGATCCAGGAGAACCTGACGAAGAACGCCGGTAAGCACCCCCAGGATGTCGTCGTGATCATCCAGGAAAACGAGCGGGTCGACTGGTCGCTGGGCAACGGCGAAGCGCAGTTCCTGGCGCCTCCGCGAGCCTAAGACGTATCCACATCTCGTATCCACATACAGACATGACGGAAGCAAACGGTTTACCCGTCCACTTGTCATTCCGACCGTAGCGAAGCGGAGTGGAGGAACCTGCGGTTTTGCATGCATGCAGAACTACAGGGTTCTCCACTCCGCAGGACGATAAAACTGTCCCGCTTCGGTCGAAATGACAAAGTTTCCACGCAGCGCTACATGTGGATACCCAGCGCCTGTCATCTCTTTTCCGGCAGTCGTTCTAACCGGAAGAAATCAACCGGCACCCCAGCGAGCCCATTGCGGGCTTAAGCCGCCACCCACCGGAACGAATCTGTTCGAATAGGCGCTTGACCCTCCCCTTACGTCATGCTCAAAGATGTCTCTGTGGAGACCTATGAGCACCTTCCGCATCCACTTCCGTATTCAGGAATTCGCAAAGCTGGCCGGCGTCACAGTTCGGACACTGCACCACTACGACCGTCTCGGACTGCTGACACCGGCACATCGTTCCACGCGAGGCTACCGGCTCTATTGCCATGAGGATCTCGGCCGTCTCGAGCGGATTCTTGTGCTGCGATATCTGGGACTGCCGCTGCGCGAGATCGGCGCGCTGCTGAACACGTCCGTCAACCGCGGAACAGAGCCGCTGACAGTCACACTCGCGCGGCAGCGAACGGCGCTGCACGAGCGGCGAGAAGGCCTGGATCGCGTCCTGCGCGCCATCGAACACGCGCAACAGTGCGCACAGAACGACACCGCGGAACCCGAGTGGCTTCTCTACCAGACCATCCTGAAGGAGATACACATGCAGGAAACCATAGATTGGACGGAGAAGTATTACAGTCCGAAGGCCATCGAGGTGCTTCGGGAACGGCGTGCCGCCATGACGCCAGAACAGATGGCCGAGGCCGGCACGCGATGGCAGGCTCTGTATGCCGATATCCAGAGCGCGCTCGATCGCGAGGTATCGCCGGACAGCGCTGAAGGCCGTGCACTGGTCGCACGCTGGATGCGCCTCGGAGACGACTTCACCCAGGGAGACCCGGAGATCGGCGAAGGCTTTCGCCGCATGTACAACGATCAGAGTCACTGGCCGGATGATGAGAAGGCAGCCAAAATCAGGGCAACTATGCCCAAACCCGAGTACTGGATCTTCTTCCGTCAGGCAGTCCAGGCCTGCCTGCGCCACGGCTGAGAGAGGTAGACCTTATCACGCAGCAAAAATCCGGGTGCCCCACCTCTCGCGTCTGAGAGGTGGGATGCCCTTCACGCCACATCCGGTTCCGCACTCGCTTCGCTCAGGTACTGCCTGGGCGAGCAGCCCCACTGCCGCTTGAACGCCGCGCTAAAGGCGCTCTCCGATTGATAACCCAGCGATGGCGCAATCGAAGAGATTGGCTCCCGTTTTCCCCGCAGGCGATTCGCCGCCAGGGTCATGCGCCACCGAGTGAGATACGCCATCGGCGCTTCTCCCACGGTGCGCCTGAAAGTCTCGGCAAAAGCCGTTCGCGACATGCCAGCGGAGTGCGCAAGCGCCTGCAGCGTCCACGGATGAGCAGGCGCTTCATGCATGCAGGAAAGCGCGCTCCGCATGCGCCGGTCCGCAAGCGCGGAGAGCCAGCCTGCATGCTCTCCCATGCCGCTGGCCAGATGCAGGCGCAGAGCTTCCACCAGCAGCGTGTACGCGGCCTGCTGCGCAATCAGGCTGCCTCCCGGCTGTGGATCGCCGATCTCGCGCTGAATGCGCTCCACCGTCCACCGCATCGATTCCCGATGCGTCTCCTGGTCCAGCATGACGATGAGGGGCAGCACATCCAGCAGAAAACGCGCGTCTCCCTCCAGGTCGAAGTGACAGCCGAGTACAAGAAACTCTTTCCCCGGACTGATCGCGAGGACCCCGTTCTCCTTCTTCACCGTGGCCAGAACTTCGCGCGCGTCCAGCGGCGGCAGCGTGAGATCACTTGCGATCACAAACGACCGCCCATGCGGCAGGATCAGGCAGTTGCCCTCGCGCAGGCGGATAGGCTGCTCCACTCCCTCCACGCGGAGCCAGCACTCCCCCGTCACCACCAGGTAGCACTTCAGCCCCCGGTACGCAGGCAGCTGCAGCGACCAGGAACCGCCCGCGGAGAGCGCGCCCGTCACATAGGCGCGAGGTTTCAGGAGTGTCAGCACATCGGAAAGCGGATCCACGGAACGATTGTACGATTGCGACGAATATCCGGACGCACCAGCATTGAGCGTACACATCCCGGGCGATAAAGTCGGTCTTGAGCACGACTCTACGCGGGGGATGAGGCATGAAAACAATTGTGATTGCAGGCGGAAACAGCGGGGTCGGCCTTCAGGCCGCGCGCCAGATCCTCGGCGAAGGGCACCGCGTGATCCTGCTGGGACGCGACAGCAAAAAGGGTGAGGACGCTCTGGCCTCCTTCGGCGCGGCGCGCAGCCGTGCGGAGTTTTTCCCGGTGGATCTCTCCACCCACGATGGCGTCCGGGCCGCGGCCGGCAAGCTCGCAGAACGAACCGATCGCATCGATGGGCTGATCCATTCCGCAGCCGTATTCGCGACGAAAGACGTCAGGACAGTCGACGGCCTCAATCTCTTTTTCGAGCTGAGCTACCTGAGCCGCTATCACCTCACACAGCTCCTGCTGCCACAGCTTCTTCGTTCCGACCGGCCGCGCGTGGTCATGCTCATCGCCACGCTCAAAGAGGTCCCCAAACTCGACCCCAGGCTCTTCCCGTACTTCGAAGGCTTCCGGTTTCTCACAGCGGTCTATCAGGTCAACGGCGCGTGCATGTATTACGCCGATTACCTGATGAAGAACTATCCGAAGATCTTCGCGGGCTGCGTCACCCCGGGCTTTGTCCGCACGGGCATCTTTCGCGAGGCTCCCTGGTTCCTGAAAGCCTACGTCGCGCTCACTGCCCCCTTTCGGGCGAACAGCGTCGAGACCGCCGCGCACAATGTCGTGGAAGCAGTGCTCCGGGGTGAGGGTTCATCCGCCTACAACTGGAACAAGCCCGGCGACTTCGAACACAGGTTTGCCATCACCGTGGACCCGGCCGTGCAGAGCGCAGTGATGGACGCGTCGCGTGCCGTCACAGGAGCATGAAGCCTTCAAACATGAAAGGCGTGCGCAGCCCTCACTCAAGCCCGAAGCTCATCTGAGCGGGGAGCAGGCAGCCGCGCAGCCGAGATGCATAACAGCGCATGCAGCCCCGCGAACAGCACGAACGCCGCGACAAACGCAGCGGACAGCGTTGCGTGCGACGAACCCGCACCCAGCTTCCACCCGAGAAAGGTCGCGCACACCGTCGTCAGTGTCGGCCCGCCCAGCCTTTGCACGATGTTCATCGACGTCGTTGCCAGCGGCAGGTCTTCCTTCGCCACGGATGTATAGGCGCCGGCAGCCGAAGGCAGCCCCACCGCGCTGAGTCCCGCGCCGCGCAGGAACAGGGCGCAGACGAGCGCCGCAACCGACAGTCCATGTCCTGCGAAGTACACGAACGCCAGCGTGCCCGCCAGCGCGAAGACTGCGCCTGTCACCGCCAGCCGCCGCGTGCCCATGCGCTCCACCAGCGTGCCCATCAGAGGAAAGGTGCAGAGCATGCCCACGCCCATCGGCGCCAGCAACCACCCGGTCGCAGCGGGCGACTCACCGCATCCGCGAATGAGATACACCGGGATCAGCATCTGTCCCGCGAACGCAAGGCCGTTCATCAGGAACTGGTTAGTAGCCGCGACCGAAAACATCCGGCTGCGAAACAGCCGCAGGTCGACGATCGCATGCTTCTGCTTGCGCAGCGCCACGCGAAAGAAGCCCGCAAGCAAAAGCGCCGCCAGCACCAGCGCGATGGCGCCAATGCGCTCGCGGATGTGATCGCATCCGTAAAGGAAAAGCACCAGTCCCGGCGACAACAGCAGAAATCCCGGAAGATCGAAAGAACGCGGCTGCCCCTCTGCGCGCTCACGTGGAAGAAACACGACGGAAAGAAGCAGTCCCAGCGCGCCGAGTGGCAGGTTGATAAAGAAGAGCCAGCGCCACGACGCATGCTGCAGGATCGCCCCGGCCAGCACCGGCCCAAGGATCGGCCCCAGCATGATCGGCACCGTCACATAGCCGAAGACGCGCGCCAGGTTCTCCTTTGGCGTCACCCGCGCTACCATCATCTGCGCCAGCGGAGCCATCAGGCCGCCGCTCATGCCCTGCAGCACGCGGAAGGCGACCAGCGACGACGCCGACCACGCGAATCCGCACAGCGCCGAGGTAAGCGTGAAGCCCGCGAAGCAGACGAGGTACAGGTTGCGCGCGCCGATGCGCTCCACCAGCCAGCCATTGAGCGGCAGCATCAGCGCCAGCGCCAGCAGGTAGCCGCTGATGATCCACTGCATCGCCGAGAGGCTGCTGTGCAGGCTCACCGCAAGGCTTGAAAGCGAGACGTTGACCACCGTCGCATCCATCTGCGCCATCAGCGATCCGAGGATCGCGACCGATGCGACCTTCCAGACCTGAGCCGGGATCGCAGCCGGACTTCGGCCCTTTGCAGCGGACAATGGAGTTCCGGATTCTGCCATGCATCCTTCTATCGCGCAAAAATCGAGGACATCCTCAACTTCTAAAGCCTAGAATATGAGGATGTCCTCGATTTCGTCAAAACCGGCCACACTCCCGGCCAGAAAGACGGCCCGCACCGTAACCCGAAACACGACCCGGACCGTTCCCCAGCAGGAGCGATCCGAGCGCCGCGTCGCTGCCTTTCTCGCCGCCGCCGCCCAGCTCTTTGCAGAGAAGGGCTACGATGCCGTGACGATGACCGAGGTCGCCGCACGCAGCGGCTCATCCATCGGCGCGCTGTATAACTACTTCCCCGACAAGCCGTCGCTCGCCTACACGCTCGCCGTCAGCTACACGCACGATCTCGAGAGCCGGTGGAAACCGATGATCGAGCAGGCCGCAAGCCTCACGCATCGCGAGTTCGCCGAACTCTTCGTCGACATCCTCATCGGCTTCATCGGCGAGTGCCCGGCCTACCTCAGCCTGGTCCTCGCGCCGGTGCGCTTTCGCCGCAATCCCGAGGCGCGCCGGGCCTCGCGCCTCATGCTCTCGAACGCCTTCCGCGCGCGGAACCCCGCGCTCACCGGCGACGAATCCTTTCTCATGGCAAATATCTGCCTCATGCTGCTCCCCGGCATGATGGCGCTCTACGCTGAAGCCGAGCCAAAGGCCAGGCCCGCGGTCGTGCGTGAGTGGAAGAGCCTGCTCGCCGGCTACCTCAAGGCGCATCTCGCCGCGAAGAGCGCGCCCAGCCGGAAGCCCTCCGCAGCACTTCGGTAAACTGAATACACCGCTCACGCGCAGCCGCATGTCCGCAGAAATCATCCTCCAGCCACGCTCCGAAGACGCCGATCTCGCCAGCAAACGCGAACAGCTCGCCGAAGCACGCGCCACGCTGTCCGAACGCGAGTCCGAGCTCGCGCAGCTGCGCACACAGCTCAAGGCATTCGAGAGCCGTTACATGCGGCAGGTAGGCGTGCTCTACGCTGACCTCGACGACATCGAGGCGCGCATTGCTGAACGCGAAGTGGATCTCTACGACTCCGACGCCGCGCGCAGCCGCGCGGAAGAAGCTCGCCAGCGCGCGCAGGAAACGCACGACGCAGCCTTCGGCCACGACGAAGAGCCTCAAGAGATTGAAGCGCCGCCGAACCTGAAGACGCTCTTCCGCGAGGTCGCGCGGCGCATCCATCCCGACTTCGCACGCGACGACGAAGAGCAGCAATACTTCACCCTGCTGATGGCCCGCGCCAACCAGGCCTACGGCCGCGGCGATATCGAAACACTCCAACGCATGCTCGACGACCAGATCGAGATCGGCGCGCCTGTTTCCAGCGACCGCGCCTCCGCCGAGTTCCTCCGCCTCGCGCGCCAGCTGCAGCATGAGCGGCGCGATATCTCCCTGCTCGAAGCCGAGCGCCACACCCTGCTCTCGAGCGAAATCGCGCAGCTCTTTGTCGAGTCCGAAGCCGCCGAGCGCGAGCATCGCGACCTGCTCACCGAGCTCGCCACCGGCCTGCGCGAACAGGTCGAAGAGGCAAAGCGCCGCTTCGAATTCGTCGAACGCCAGATTGCGGCGCAAGGCAGATGATCCGAATGCGCACGGCAGAGAGATGACAGAGAAGAACCAGACCGGCCTCCAGCACGTGCCCACCGGCGCAGCGCTCTCCGTCAGCGGCTCGCGCTCCGGCATCATCGCGCGCGGACGCCGGGACGCCGCCAGCACCGCCGCGAATCCCAACTTCAAACAGGCCGCGGAGGATTACAATGCCGGCGACCTCAGCGCCGCCGCCGCGGGCTTCCGCCTCGCCGCCGAGCAAGGTCATGCCGAGGCGCAGTACATCCTGAGCACCCTCTATGACAGCGGCCAGGGCCTGCCGCAGGATGACGCCGAGGCCGCCTACTGGGAGCGCAAAGCCGCCGAGCAGGGCCACGCCTACGCGCAGGCCAATCTCAGCTTCCGCTATTACTCCGCGCAGGATTTTGCCGAGGCCTTCCTCTGGTGCCAGCGCGCCGCGCACAGCAAGCTCGCCTGGGCGCAGTACAACCTTGGGCTCATGTATCGCAAGGGCGAGGGCGTGGAGGCGAACAACACCGAGGCCGCGCACTGGTATCGCCTGGCCGCCACGCAGGGCTTCGCCGAAGCCCAGCAGAAGCTCGCCGAGCTCTATTACTTCGGCTACGGTGTGCCGCGCAATTACGCGCAGGCCGCGTCGTGGTATCGCAAGGCCGCCGAGCAGGGCAACGCCGAGGCGCAGTTCCAGCTCGGGCACCTCTATGCCATCGGCCAGGGCGTCGATGTCGACTACACGCAGTCCCGCCACTGGACACGCCAGGCCGCGCTGCAGGGCCACGAGCAGGCCGTGCGCGAGCTGAAGCGCCGGCAATACCGCGATCCGTAAACGCAACAGCAAAGCCAAACGCGACCGCAAAGCAAATCGGACAACAGAGCGAGAGCGGGAGAACAGAACACATCCGCCCCGTCTCACGCGCCGTAACAGTACCGGAGAGCATCACGAAACCAGGTAATCTTCGCCTGCGCCGCGTAACCCCAAGCTCTCCGACTCTTTGCTCCTCACCTCACAACCTGCCCCGTCACAGAACACCGCGTACAGGTCTCTTCCTACGTGCAGATCCCATGCGCAACTGACGCATGGACAGAGGATGTACGCATCCACCGTGGCCGCATACGTCCTCCATCGCACAGGGAACCTGCGATACCTCCGTCACCTTCCGGTCCCGCAATCGTCACCGAAAAGGAAGACGCCCCGGAACCACGGCCGCATATCCCGCCGATACATTAGTCATAGCAACATCCAAATCCTGTAACTTATGCGGTGATTGCCTTGGACTTACTTATTTCCCCATTTCTTCACACGCAAGATATCCCTCTGCATGCGATTTCCTTCTATGCGTTGACATAGATCAATCGCGGCTCTGACCTTACCCCAGAAGGTCTCCGGCATTTCCTCGCATGCCCTTGATACACATCAAGAAACTGGCCAATGCCAGGATGAAGCGCTAAGAAAATTCTCATTGCGCGCCGGTCCCACGCGGCTCGATCAAGCAGAAGATATCGCGCAAGATATCCAGATTTTCTGCCGATAGATCCCTGTGTCGCCCAGGCCGGGAATCAATGATCTTGACCGATATCAACGCGTAACTTACCCACGCGTACCAGAATGAGACCGCATGTGACCTTAGATAGGGATTGCCCCCTGTCATAGATAGCGAATAGGTCGCAGGTTGAGTTTTCTTAACGTCAAGGACCCCCAACTGAGTAACTGCCGTGCAGGCAATAAAAGCCACGGCAGCAGGAGGCCTACCCTGAGAACCCCATCTGTTCCGTTGCTATTCGCCACCCTGTCGCTTCTCTCCCCTGCCCTGCTGTGCCAGAACACGGGAAGCGCAACCGCCAGCGCCGAGCATCGCCTGGAGGCATCCAACAACACGCCCAGCCCTGTCTATCCCGATGCGCCCATGCCCGCAGGCTCGGCCGCATCCGCGGCGGCGCCGCCCGCGCCGCAGGAGCAGACAAACCCGCTCCGCTACCAGAGCAGTGTGATCGTCAACGGCTACGATGAGAGCACCAAGCCCGGCGGCGGCACCACCGAATATCACGCGACATCGAAGCAGATCGAGTCCTCCGCCGGCACCTATGGCGATCTCTCGCGCTATCTGCAGTTATTCCCCGGCGTCGTCTTCAACAGCGACGAGAGCGATGACGTGCTGGTGCGCGGCGGCAATCCCATCGAGAACCTCTATCTTCTCGACGGCATCGAGGTGCCGAACATCAACGCCATCGCCACCGAAGGCACCACCGGCGGCCTTGTCTCGATGATCGACAGCTCGGCCATCAATAACATCGATTTCCAGACCGGAGGTTATGACGCAAGTTACGAAGAGCGCCTCTCCTCGGTCGTCTCCATTCACTCGCGCGAGCTGGCCAACCGCCAGCCCTACAACGCCTTCGACGCCGGCTTCGTCGGCGCGGGCTTCATCAGCGAGCGTCCCTTCCGCGATGACGGCTCCATCCTCTTCACCGCACACCGCAGCCTGCTGAACCTGTTCACCAATAACATCGGCCTCGACGGCGTTCCGATTTATACCAATGCGCTGACCCGCGCCGAGTGGAACCCCAGCCCCTCCGATAACATCTCGATCGATAACCTCACCGGCGTAGACTCCATTAACATCACGCCCGACCGTCTCGATCCTTATGAAACAAATCTCATCAACACGCAGTACAGCGGCTGGCGTTACACCACCGGCATCCGCTGGCGGCACATGTACTCGCCCAGCAGCTTCGGTATCTGGACGCTGAGCGACTCCGAGCAGAAGCAGTACATCAACCAGCAGGACCAGTTTTTCGACACCATCAACGGCCCCGGCACCAGCACCCCCATCCCCGTCTACGCCGAAGCCACCGGCGACAGCATGACCAACCTGCGCTATGACGGCTATCTCTCGCTCACGCCGGGATGGACGCTCTCCTTCGGCCTCTCCGGCCATCTCTACCGCATCAACTACAACGTCGCCCAGCCCTATGGCGAGCAGTCGCCGCTCAGCACCGATCCCACGCGCTCCGACGCGACCTCGTTCTATCCGCACTTCTGGACCGGCGAAACCGGCTACTACACGCAGCTCGGCAAAACCATCGGCAAGTGGACCTTCGACGGCGGCGGCCGCGTGCAGCAGTTCGCCTACGGAAGCCACGTAACCGTGACCCCCCGCGCCGGCATCAGCTATCAGGTGAATGACCGCGTGGCCCTGCACACCGGCTTCGCCGAGTACCGCCAGCTGCCGCCGTTTCTCGAGCTCACCGCCTATGAGCAGAACAACAGCCTCGAGCCCATCAAGGTGACGCACTACACCGCCGGCGTGCGGATGAACGTCGCCCGCGGCATCGGGCTGAACCTCGAGGTCTACCGCAAGCAGTACAGCGCCTATCCGGTATCCTCCGAGTACCCGACGCTGTCGATGGCCAACATGGTCGACACGCTCGGGCAGGAATTCATCTGGATTCCCTTCGTGAGCGCCGGCCAGGGCTACGCCAACGGTGTCGAGCTCTCGACGATCATGCACTTCGGCTCCCGCCTGGAGATGCAGGCCAACGCTTCCCTCGCCCGCAACGCCTTCACCGGGCTCGACGGCGTCTACAAGCCCGGCAACTTCGATTACCCCCTGGTGCTGAACAGCGCCGGCCAGTACCAGATCACCCGCAAATACGGCTTTTCCTGGCGATACGAGTACACCACCGGCCGGCCCTACACGCCTTTCAACACGGCGCTGTCCGTCGCACAGGACCGCCCGATCTACGACCTCACCCAGGTGAATGCCCTGCGCGGCCCCTTTTACAGCCGCCTCGACTTCCGGGCAAACCGCGTCTTCAACTTCGGCTCGAAGCAGCTCAGTCTTTACGGCGGCCTCGAGAACGCGCTCGACCGGCAGAACTTTCTCGGACTCGCCTGGATGCCCAAGGAGCTCTATGCGCACTCCTGCGACAAGGACCCCTCGGGCTGCATCTCCACCCAGAACCAGATGGGCCTCTTTCCGGATTTCGGGACCATCTTCACCTTCTAACCAGCGCCCCGCACCTCCGAAGCCACCCTCCGGGCAGCCCTCCGCTGCCCGGCTCAACCCCTTGCGCTTCCCCGGATGAGAAAATACCCTTAGAGGTTTTGCAGGTCTCATCCATGCTGAAAGTCATCTCGACGCACGTTTTCCTCCGCAATCGCCTCCACCCCGGGCTCCTGGAATCGCTGCAGAAATCCGGTGCGCAGGGGGTGGAGCTGTTTGCCGCCCGCCAGCACTTCGACTACAGCGACCGCCACGCGGTGCGCGACCTGGCAGGCTGGTTCCGCTCCAACCCGCTCGAAGCCTTCTCCATGCACGCCCCGCTCTACCCGGACTATGAGATGGGCCGCGCCGGCGCCCCGGCGGTCAACGTCATCCATCCCGACAAGGCCCGCCGCATCGATTCGATGGACGAGATCAAGCGCGCCCTCGAAGCCGCCGAGCAGATTCCCTTCCGCTTCCTCAACCTGCACCTGGGTGAGCGCGAGGACGGATGGAGTCCCCGCGCGCTTGAGTACTCGCTCACCGCGCTCGAGCACCTGCGCGCCTTCGCCAACCCGCTCGGCGTCAAGCTGCTGGTCGAGAACCTGCAGAGCGAAGTCACCCGCCCCGAACACCTCCTCGAGATCCTGACCATCGGCCACTTCGCGGATATCGGCGTCTGCCTCGACACCGGCCACGCGCACCTCGGCGAAGGCCTCGCGTCCACGCTCGAAACCCTCAAGCCGCGCATCCGCTCCGCCCACATCCACGACAACCACGGGCAGAGGGACGAGCACCTGTGGCCCGGCGACGGCACCCTCAACTGGGACGAGACCTACAACGGCCTCAAGTCCGCACCGCAATCCCCGGCCGGCGTGCTCGAAATCCACCACGCGCTCGAGGAAACACCGGAAACCATCGCGCAGAAGGCCGCCAAAGCCTTCGAGAACTTTTAGAAATTTGACGGTGGCCCATTCAAGCCGCGCCCTTTGCGGCTTGAGTGGGGAAGCACGAAAAGCTATCAGCACAAACCCGGGTGCCCCACGTCTCGATTCTGAGACGTGGGTGAGCACGAACCCGACACCGGGCCGCATCGCACGAACAGAAACAAGATCAGGAAACCCGCATGACCGAACCGACAAACTCCGTACCCGCGCCCTTCACCACCATCGCCAAGATCGGCGACTTTGAAGGACAGACCGTGCTGCTGCGCGGCTGGCTCTACAACCTCCGCGAGAGCGGCAAGCTGCTCTTCCCCATCTTCCGCGACGGCTCGGGAACCATCCAGGGCATCGTGCCCAAGGCCGCCGTCACGCCCGAGGTCTTCGACGCCATCAAGGGCCTCACGCAGGAGTCCTCGGTCACCGTCACCGGCAAGGTCCGCGCCGACAAGCGCGCCCCCGGCGGTTATGAGCTCGATGTCGAAAACGTCGAGGTCATCCAGCGCGTGCCTGAAGAGTCGCCCTTCCCCATCTCGCTCAAGGAGCACGGCACCGACTTCCTGATGGAGAACCGGCATCTCTGGATCCGCACCCCCCGCCAGGCCGCCATCCTCCGCATCCGCGCCGAGATCATCAAGGCAGCCCGCGACTTCTTCGACGACCGCGGCTTCACGCTCACCGATCCGCCGATCCTCACCCCCGCGGCCTGCGAAGGCACCAGCACGCTCTTCCCGGTTGAGTATTTCGGCGACGAAGCCTACCTCACGCAGTCCGGCCAGCTCTACATTGAGAGCACCGCGCTCGCGCTCGGCAAGGTCTACTCCTTCGGCCCCACCTTCCGCGCCGAAAAGTCGAAGACCCGCCGCCACCTCACCGAGTTCTGGATGGTCGAGCCCGAAGTCGCCTACTGCGATCTCGCCCAGCTCATGGAGCTCGCCGAGCAGTTCCTCAGCTTCATCGTCGACCGCGTCCTCTCGCGCCGCGCCGCCGATCTCAAGACCATCCAGCGCGATACCGCCAAGCTCGAAGCCATCAAGGCGCCCTTCCCGCGCCTCAGCTACGACGAAGCCGTGGCCATGCTCAACGACGCGCACGCCAAGGGTCTGCTCGAGCACCCGTTCGAGTACGGCAACGACTTCGGCTCGCCCGACGAAACCTACATCTCCTCGCAGTTCGACCGCCCGGTGATGGTGCATCGCTACCCCGCCGCGGTGAAGGCCTTTTACATGGAGCCCGATCCCGAGAACGCCAAGTACGCGCTCTGCGTCGATGTGCTCGCGCCCGAGGGCTACGGCGAAATCATCGGCGGCTCGCAGCGTATCGCCTCCTATGACCTGCTCAAGCAGCGCATCGAGGAGCACGGCCTCCCGCTCGAATCCTTCCAGTGGTATCTCGACCTGCGCCGCTACGGATCGGTCCCCCACTCCGGCTTCGGCATGGGCATCGAGCGCGCCGTCGCGTGGATCTGCGGCCTCGACCACGTAAGAGAGACCATCCCCTTCGCCCGCACGCTGAACCGCATCTACCCATAACTGCTGCGCGGACTGGCCGTCCGAGGCCTTTTGCCTTCGGCCTCCGCTCCCGCTGGTCGCGTTGCAGGGCTTACGAGAAGTTGGAATAAGGTTGTCATTCCGACCGAAGCGTAGCGAAGTGGAGGAACCTGCAGTTCTCTCAACAGGCATGCAGCCCGGGTGGGCTCACACAAACCAGCTTTCAACAGGGCACAAAAGGGGAAAGGGCACGGCTTCAGCCGTGCCCTTTGTCTTTCCAAAAACAAAAGATCTGTCATTCCGACCGAAGTGGAGGAACCTGCGGTTCTCTCGACACGCGAGGAGCCCGAACCCGTACTCAACAGAGACCGGGTGCCCCACGTCTCGATTCTGAGACGTGGGAACTATCCGCCTCCATCTCCACACGACCAAGGGCCGAAAGCGAACGCCCGTACAGTCAGCCCCGCTCCCCTTGCCAGGGCTGGCGATCCCGTGCTCTGCTGGCAGGTCGGCTCCGGCACGTATCGGGAGCCGCCGGAAAGCACACCATGTCCCGCACGAGCCCGTATGTTCCCGAATCCGCCAGCCTGCACGGCGGCATCCAGTCCCTCCCCACACGCCCCATCCACATCCTCGGAGTACCACTCGATCTCGGCGCCTCCCGTCGCGGCGTCGACATGGGGCCATCGGCGCTGCGCGTCGCCGGACTCGAAGCGCGCCTCGAAGCACTCGGCCACGACGTCACCGACGCAGGTGACGTGCCTGTGCCCATCGCCGAAACCCGCCATCTCGGCGAGACCAACGCCCGCTACCTCGCCGAGATCACCGAGACCTGCACCCGGCTGGCGGAAATGGTGGAGCAGGCGCTCGAGGCCGGCGCAACCCCGCTGGTCCTCGGCGGCGATCACTCCGTAGCAGCCGGAACGGTCGCCGGCGTCTCGGCCTTTTATCGGAAGCGCCAGCAGAAGATCGGTCTCATCTGGATCGACGCACACTCGGACATCAACACTCCTGCCACTTCGCCCAGCGGCAACGTGCACGGCATGCCGGTGGCCGCGCTGCTGGGCCTCGGGCCGGACGCGCTCGCGGAGATCGCCGGCTTCACGCCGAAGATCGCACCCGAGAACACGGTGCTGGTGGGCGTGCGCGACATCGACGCAACCGAGAAGGAAAACATCCGCCGCGCCGGCATCTCCGAGGTCTACACGATGCGCGACATCGACGAGCGCGGCATGCGCGCCGTGATGGAAGAGGCTCTCCGCGCCGCCGGACGAGGCACCGCCGGCTACCACGTCTCGCTCGACATGGACTGGGTCGACCCCGAAGACGCCCCGGGAGTAGGCACGCCGGTGCGCGGCGGAGCGACCTATCGCGAAGCCCACCTGGCGATGGAGATATTAGCCGACCACGGCCGCCTCCTCAGCTTCGAGTTAGTCGAAGTCAATCCGGTGTTAGACGAACGCAACCGCACTGCGGATTTGGCTGTGGAGCTGATCTCGTCGGCGTTTGGGAAGAAGATTTTGTAAAGCCAAACATCTTTCAAGTCAGAAAAGCACTGTCATTCCGACCGAAGCGAAGCGCAGTGGAGGAACCCGCAGTTCATCTCAAACCAGCGAGAATGAGGGTGCCCCATCCAAGCTCCGCTTGGGTGGGAGAGCACAAACCCTCACACCTCCGCATCGAAATCCTGCTCCCCCATTCAAGCCAACATCAGGCTTGCATGGGCCACCTGAGTCATCCCACGTCTCAGAAGCGAGACGTGGGGCACCCGGCACATTTTCCACACTGGACCAACTGCAAGAGCTGCCCTATGCTGTCGCTACCCATGAGCCTCGCGATTGTTCCGCTCCTGCTTTCCCTCGCCGTTAAATCTCAGATGGCAGACGCAATCAATCGCTCTTGCGCCGAGTCGAGTACATCCACTTCCTATGTTGAAGTGCACGGCAGGCTGGCGATTTATAACGGCGGCTATCCGAACTTTCGTCTCTGGCAGATTGGCACCCATCACCTCTTCGGTATTTACGGCGGCCCAGCCGATTTCCAATGCATCCGCAGTTTCAAATGTGGCGGAGAGGAAGAAACGAATCTGCCCGATAGCGTCACCCGGCTATTTGACGCTCCAAACTCGTTTACCGTAGAGGTCTTTGGCGACTTCAACATCAGGCTTCTTGAACCATTCAAGCAGGAGCACATGCAAGCCGCTTGCATCGTTAGTGCCCGAAATCTGGTGCGTCAAAAGAAGGACTAGCACCCGAACTCGGCCAGGAAGAACACTATCCCTGTTTACTCCCCAAAGACCGCGCCGAAGGCACAACCGCTTAGACGACCAGTCCCTACTACACTAAACACGGAATGAAAAAACTCCGCGTAGGCGTTCTCTTCGGTGGCCGCAGCGGCGAGCATGAGGTCTCGCTGCTCTCCGCCGCCTCGGTCCTTAAGGCCATCAACCGTAAAAAGTATGAAGTGGTGCCCATCGGCATCACCAAGGCAGGCCGCTGGGTCACTGCGTCCGACGCCGAGCGCCTGCTCAACGGCGAAGCCTCGACCCCAGAAAAACAACTCCGCGCAGGCGATCCCGAAACCACCTCCGCAGCGGCCGTGCTCGCGCGCGGTGAGTCGGTCATCGTGCCGCCGGTGCCTTCGGGCAACAGAACCGGCGCACTCGTCCCCTTCGAGACGAAAGCATCTGGTCTCGAGATGCAGGCCGCCGCGGCCTCCGGCTCCGTCCTCAATCTCGACGTGATCCTGCCCGTCCTGCACGGGACGTTTGGCGAAGATGGAACCATCCAGGGCCTCTTCGAGTTGGCCGACATCGCCTATGTCGGTTCAGGCGTACTCGGCTCCGCCGCCGGCATGGACAAGGGCGTGATGAAGAAGCTCTTCGCCGCGGCGAAGCTGCCCATGGTCAAGCACGTCAGCTTCCTGCGCGCCGACTGGGAGACAAAGCCGAAGAAGGTCGTCGCGCAGGTTGAGGCCGCGCTCAAGTACCCGCTCTTCGTCAAGCCCGCGAACCTCGGCTCGTCGGTCGGCATCAGCAAAGTGCATGACCGCAAGGAGCTCGCCCCGGCCATCGATCTCGCCGCCAGCTTCGACCGCAAGATCGTCATCGAGCAGGGTGTCGGCGGCAAGCGCGGCAAAGCCCGCGAGCTCGAAGTCGCCGTCCTCGGCAACGACAACCCCGAGGCCTCGGTCGTCGGCGAAATCGTGCCCGGCAAGGAGTTCTACGACTACGAGGCCAAGTACCTCGCCGAAGGCTCCTACCCGGTGATCCCCGCGAAGATCAGCAAGGCGCAGGCGAAGCAGATCCGCGAGATGGCTATCGCCGCGTTCCGCGCCTGCGATTGCGCCGGGCTCGCCCGCGTCGACTTCCTCATGGACCCGCTGACCTCGAAGACCCCGAAGATCTACCTCAACGAGATCAACACATTGCCGGGCTTTACGAACATCAGCATGTATCCCAAGCTGTGGGACGCCTCCGGCGTGAAATACCCCGAGCTGATCGACCGCTTGATCCAGCTCGCGCTCGAACGCCGCGCTGAAAAGGAACGCAACCAGTACAGCCGGTGAGGCAGCTCTTAGCTCCTAGCTTCTAGCTCTTGGCCTCTAGCGAAAAACAAACCGGGTGCCCCACGTCTCGCCTCTGAGACGTGGGACGGAAAATCTGTCATTCCGACCGAAGTGGAGGACCCCGCAGTTCTTCCGAAACAAGCACGGCCATCGGACCGCCGCCGAAGGAAGCGCCACGCGAAGCAATCCCACCCCACGCGAAACAGCGGTCAATCCCGGGAACCAACCATTCCCAACCGGTGTCAGAATAGAAAGGACTATGCGGAAGAGCCGCTTTCCGCATCTGGATAAAGGAAGAGTGCTGAAAGGACCACGATGACCCTGCTCGACGCCCCCGCCTACGACGCCCGGAAGGCGAGGCTGATCCGCAACACCATCCTGACCGCCGTGATCGCCATCGTCGTGCTCGGCGTAAGCGGCTTCCTGCTGCGCCACTGGCCCGCCGAGCACCGGCTCAACACCTTCTTCGCCGCCGTCGAGTCGCAGGACCTGAAGAAGGCCTTTGCCATCTGGAACAACGATCCCAACTGGGAGCAGCATCCGCAGCAGTACAAGGATTACAACTTCGCCACCTTCTCCAAGGACTGGGGCCCGGCCAGCGATTACGGCGTCATCCGCTCGCACACCATCCTGATGACCACCACGGTCGGCAACGGCACCGTAATGGGCGTGGACATCAACGGCGGCAAGACCCCGATCTTCCTCCGCGTCGACGACAAGAACAAGACCGTAGGCTTCTCGCCGGTCGAACTCTACACCGGCCCGTAAGGCAGCTTCTAGCTTCTAGCTTCTAGCTTCTAGCTTCTAGCTTCTAGCTTCTAGCTTC